>LVAE01000084.1 GCA_001603905.1 Fibrobacterales bacterium Fibro_02 | reverse complement strand
CATGCCACGAAGTCGGCTTCGTTTTCGCCAATCAGGTACGGGGCGTCGATGATGCTCTTACCGAAGCGGAGGTGAGAGGTGGTCATGGAGCCGGACTTCTTGGAGTCGTAAACGAAGTAGCCCTGGGCGTAGTTGTCGGTTTCGTTACCGATAATCTTGATGGAGTTCTTGTTGGCACCCACGGTACCGTCGGAACCCAGACCGAAGAACATGGCCTGGAAGAAGTCGCTTTCCAGCTTGAAGTTCGGGTCGATGGTGAGGCTTGTGTGGCAGACGTCGTCGTTGATACCGACGGTGAAGCGAGCCTTCGGGTCGGCCTTGGCGAGTTCGTCGTAAATGGCCTTGACCATGGCCGGGGTGAATTCCTTGGAAGAGAGACCGTAGCGGCCGCCGATCATCTTCGGCATGGCCATCTTGCCTGCCATCACGGCTTCGCTGATTGCGGTCAGGGCGTCCTGGAAGAGCGGTTCGCCAGCGGAACCCGGTTCCTTGCAGCGGTCGAGGACGGCAATCTTCTTGACGGTCTTCGGGAGGGCAGCAACCACGGCTTCCATCGGGAACGGACGGTACAGGCGGATGTTCACGAGACCGACCTTTTCGCCCTTGGAATTGAGGTACTTGACGGTGTCACCGATGGTGCAGGTCGAAGAACCCATGGAAATGATCACGCGGTCGGCGTCGGGTGCACCGACGTAGTCCACGATGTGGTACTGACGGCCAGTGTAGCTTGCGACCTTGTCCATGTACTTCTGGACAATTTCCGGAACCTTGGCGTAGAACGGGTTCACCGTTTCGCGGCCCTGGAAGTAGACGTCCGGGTTCTGGGCGGTACCGCGCATGGTCGGGCGATCCGGAGTGAGGCAGCGTTCGCGGCAAGCCTTCACATACTTTTCGTCGATGACGTTACGGATAACGCCGTCTTCGAGAGCTTCGATCTTCATCACTTCGTGGGAGGTGCGGAAACCGTCGAAGAAGTGCATGAAGGGCACGCGGCTTTCGAGAGTGGAAGCGTGGGCCACGAGAGCGAGGTCCTGGCATTCCTGCACGCAGCTGGAGGCGAGCATGGCAAAGCCGGTCTGGCGGCAAGCCATCACGTCGGAATGGTCACCGAAAATAGAAAGACCCTGCATGGCAAGTGCACGGGCAGTCACATGGAAGACCGTGGGGGTCAGTTCGCCCGCAATCTTGTACATGTTCGGGATCATCAACAGAAGACCCTGGGAAGCGGTGAAGGTCGTGGTCAAAGCACCGGCCTGGAGCGCTCCGTGAACGGTACCGGCAGCGCCACCTTCGGACTGCATTTCAAACACGCGGGGAACCTGTCCCCAAATATTCTTCTTGCCTGCAGCACTCCAGTTGTCGGCGTGCTCAGCCATAGGACTAGACGGTGTAATCGGGTAGATAGCCGCAACTTCGCTAACAGCAAATGCTACGCTAGCGGTGGCCTCGTTACCATCACACGCAATCATCTTTTTTGCCATGTGTGTATCTCCAATATTGGGTTGAATTAAAAATCCGAGAATAAAATTACATAGATTTCGACAAAAAAAACAGAAAATTTTTTGAAAAAATGCGTAATTCAAGAAAAAAATGGCAGTGATGGTGGCTTGCGACGACGACTCGTCTCCGGCTGCTCCGAAGCAGACCGATCCGGCTTCCAGCGCTTCTGTCGTAAACTCTAGCGAATCCAATGGCGGTGACATTAACTCCAGCGAATCCAAGGGTGGCGATATCCAGTCCAGCGAATCCAAGAATGTTGACCCGACTTCTAGCGAATCCAATGACGCCGTAAGCTCTTCTAGCGAAGAAGGCTCTGCAGCTACGTTTGGCGCTTCCTGCGATCAGGAAGGCGCAAAAGAAATGTCCTCCTATATGGGTGTTTCGCTTGAACTTGTTTGCCAGGACGGCAAATGGTCTATCGACAAGAATTTGCTTGCATGTTCCGAAGAAGGCGCTATTAAGGATACGACCTTCTCGATGAATGGCGTTTCTCTGCCGGTTAAGCTGGTTTGCGAAGAAGGCGAATGGACTTTTGACGAAGACCTTAATGAAGTCGACAATTCCTGCGAAACTGAAGGTGCCACCAAGGATACGTCCGTGACCTTGAATGGAAAGAGCTATTCGGCAAAGATGGTTTGTAAAGATGGCGAATGGGAAGCCGATCAGTCTTGCAAGGAGGGCGAAACCCAGGAAGTGGACTTGGGTGGAATAACGATGAAGCGCGTTTGCAAAGATGGCGAATGGACCGAAGACAAGGAAGCCAATGCCTGTGCCCCAGAAGGAGCCAAGAAGAATCTTGAAATCAACGGATATACGATGCCGATGGTCTGCACAGACGGTGAATGGATGCCGGATTTAGACTTGAATTTCTAATCGTCCATTAATTGGAAAAAGTTTAAAGTCCCGGTTCATGACCGGGACTTTTCTAATGCTTGTTATCTTTAACAACTATGCGTTGCGCTCTTCGAGCGCAAGCTTCGTCGACTCGGTCATGGGAAAGCAAGCTTTCCCGCGACACTCGCCTCCTACGCTTTAATGATCGTATCCTTAGCGAGGACGACGATGCCGGATTCGGTCACGTGGAAAAGCTTCTTGTCGCGCTCCAGGTCGTAACCAATCTGGAAACCGGCAGGAATATGCAATCCCTTTTCGATGATCGCACGGCGAACCTTTGCGCCCGGGCCGATGGTCACATTCGGGAAGAGGATGGATTCTTCTACGAGTGCGTCCTTCTGGATGGTCACGCCGGGGGAGAGGATGCTCTTGACAACGGTACCGCCGCCAATGATACAGCCCGAAGACACGATGGAATCAATTGCTGCACCCTGGTGCGAATCACCGTCCCCGGCAAAGAACCTTGCAGGCGGCTGGTTCCAGTTGAAGGTGCGGATCGGCCAGTAGTTGTTGTAAAGGTCGAACGGCGGGTTTTCGGAGCAAAGGTCCATGTTTGCTTCGAAGAAGGCGTCGAGCGTTCCCACATCGCGCCAGTAACCCTTGGTGCTAGCCTGTTCGCCGCGCACGATGTTCGTGTTGAAGTCGTACACGTAGACGGGGTAGTCCTTGTATAGGCTCGGAATGATGTGCTTGCCGAAGTCGGTTGCGCCGTTTTCGGCACCCTTCAGGAGTTCGCGCACCAAGAACTTGCTCGTAAAAATGTAATTGCCCATGCTGGCTAGGCAGTAGCCGGGGTTGCCGGGCATCTCCTTCGGATTCTTCGGCTTTTCTTCGAAACCGATCATGCGGTTGTCGGCGTCAACTTCGATAATACCGAATTCAGAGGCTTCGGAAACCGGCACCGGAATGGCGGCAATGGTCAAAAGGGCGGCGCGGGAGAGGTGGAAATCAATCATCTGGTTGATGTCCATCTTGTAGATGTGGTCGCCACCGAAAATCGCAACGAGATCCGGGCGCTCGTCCGTAATCAGGTTGATGTTCTGGAAAATGGCGTCGGCAGTGCCCTTGTACCAGTCGTCGCCAGTGCGCATCTGTGCAGGAACCAAGTCCACGTACTGGTCAAGGCTTGCGTTCAAGTTCCATGCAGCGGAGATGTGCTTGTTCAAGGAATCGCTCTTGAACTGCGTCAGGACCTTGATCTTGAAGATGCCGGAATTGATGAAGTTGTTCAGCACAAAGTCGATAATGCGGTAGGTTCCGCCGAAATGCACTGCCGGTTTCGCGCGGTCGCGGGTGAGAGGTTGCAGACGGCTGCCCTGGCCGCCAGCCATAATCATACACAGAATATTTTTTTGGTGTTCCCTAGAATAAGACCAACTCATATAACCTCATAAGGTTTACTTTTTTGTATACACATGCCTAATTTATGTAATTTTCGGCGAAAATGTAAACTTTTTTATCAAAAAAAACAAAAAAAAGTGATAAAAATGTTTTTGGGATGGGGGAGGGCGGACTGCGTGTGGCGGATGACGGGGTGATTTTGCTCAAATTTTTAAAAATTACCCTGCAATGTGTACATTATTTTTTGTAGATTTTACCGCGTTCGAAATTATCGAAACTAACGTTAAACCAAATAGGAGCTCATAATGAGTCTTACCCTTAACGATATCAAGCACCCGAAAATCAGTACTTGGGTGAACGAAATGATCGCCATGTGTGAACCGGACAACGTCGTTGTCGTTGACGGCTCCAAGGAAGAATACGATGCCCTCATGCAGAAGTGCGTCAAGGCCGGCCTCGCAACGAAGCTCGCCAAGAAGGAAAACTGCTACCTGTTCCGTTCTCTTCCGTCTGACGTGGCTCGTGTCGAATCCCGTACGTTCATCTCTTCCGTGAAGGAAGAAGATGCTGGTCCGACCAACCACTGGATCGACCCGTCTGAACTCAAGCAGACGATGCGCAAGCTTTATAAGGGTTGTATGCACGGCCGTACCATGTACGTGATCCCGTTCTGCATGGGCCCGCTCGGCTCTCCGATTTCCAAGAACGGTATCGAAGTCACGGACTCCGAATACGTCGTTCTCAACATGGACATCATGACTCGCGCCGGCAAGAAGGTTCTCGATATCTTCAACGCTGATGTGAATGCTGAATTCGTTCCGTGCCTCCACTCCGTTGGTAAGCCGCTCCGCGAATGCGAAAGCGACAACGGCA
>LVAE01000014.1 GCA_001603905.1 Fibrobacterales bacterium Fibro_02 | reverse complement strand
GGCAACACCAGCGGTAACGTGATGCGTGAATGCACCGTCGAAACCGGCGCCAAGGTGATGATTCCGCTGTTCATCGAAAACAACACCAAGATCCGCGTGGATACCCGCGACGGTTCTTACCTCGAACGCGCTAAATAAGACCGAACCGGCTAAACTCTCCAGAATCCTTATACTGGAGCCGGTTCTCTCGCGAACACGCCTGGTTAATACCAGGCGTTTTTCGCTCACAGTAATTTTTTTGCGTGTCATGCCCGCTATACGATACTAGGCAACTTGTTGCCATAGTAGAGTTATCCTCTTTGTGGAGAAGGCGGGCATCTCCTTGCCTCGTCCAAGCGACGGGGCTTTTTGTTTTGTTTTCATTGACAATCTGTCTATAAAATAAGGGCGCCGGGGGCGCCTTTTGTGTTTTTTTCAAGATATCTTTAAGAAGGATGTTTGAAAAAGAAGGGATGTCATGAGATTTTTAAATAAATTCTCAGGTTTCGTGCCGGCAGCATGTTTTGCTGCGGGCTTGTTGTCGTTCGGTGCAATTCAGGCGAATGCCGCTCCGGACCCCAATTTCCACATCTACATCGCGTACGGACAGTCCAATATGGGCGGCACTGCCGATGCCCAGAGCGCCGACAAGGCCGAAAACCCGCGCTTCAAGATTTTCGCCTCGCAAAAGTGCAGCGGCAAGGGCCGCAACACCATCGGTGAGGTTTACCCGGCGGTGCCATCACTCTTTAACTGCGGCAACACGATCTCCATTGCCGACTGGTTCGGCCGTACGATGGCCGACAGCATGCCCGACGTGACCATCGGGATTATCCCGGTTGCAGTGGGCGGTGCGAGCATCAAACTGTTCGATCAGGACCAATATGCGAGTTACCTCTCTACGGCAGAAAGCTGGCTCCAGAACTACGCGAAGGAATACGCGAGCGACGGTAACGTGACGAAGACGATTATCGATATCGCGAAGAAGGCGCAGCAGGTGGGCGTTATCAAGGGATTCATTTTCCATCAGGGCGAAACCGACGGCGGTTACCCGGACTGGCCGAAAATCGTGAAGAAAACCCGCGACGACATTCTCAAGGCGCTCGACATGAGTTCCGATACGGTGCCGTTCGTGGCGGGCGAGCTCCTGCGTTCGGGCTGCTGCTATTCCGACCGCGTGTCGAAACTCCCGAACACGATGGATAATACCTATTACGCTTCTTCCGAAGGCCTTGACGGCAACGGCGTGGACCGCTACCACTTCGGTCACGATGCCTACGTGACATTCGGCAAGCGCTATGCCGAACAGATGCTCAAGGCGGTGAACCGTAAACCCGTGGAACCTGTTCCGCAGAAGCCGTTCAAGGATAAACCGTTTGAAATTCCGGGCAAAATCGAGGCAGAAGACTTCGACATTCCGGGTGTCGGCTCGGGCAACGATTCCTACAGCGAAAACGATTCCGAAGACCACGGCGGCACCAATTACCGCGAAGGGACGGGCGTCGACATTTACAAGAAGGCGACGGGCTACATCGTGGGCTACAACCAGGAAGGCGAATGGCTCGAATACACCGTGAACGTGAAGGAAGCTGGCGAATATTCCTTTTACGCGTCGGTCGCATCCGCAAACGAGACTTCGGGCTTCCAGATGTCGCTGGACGGCGAGAACATCACCGACGTGATCTCTGTCCCGAAAAACGAAGGCGAGGACAACTACGACGACTACAACAAGGTGCGGACAACGGTGAACCTCCCTGCGGGCGAACACATATTGCGCTTTACGGTGACTGGTTCCTGGATGGACGTGGATTACTTTGTGTTCGGAGAAGACGAAATCGTTTGCGTTGACGGATGCACAGACTTTGTAAGGCCTGCGCTATCGCATGCGACCGGAGCCGAAAGCTACCGCATTTTCGACATGAACGGCAATTATCTGGGAAAGGTACGAGCCTCAGGAATGCTGGAACTCCGCGCCAGTGCGAAAGCCCTCGTGAAAAACGGCGGCTCGTACTACGTGAAGTCGAAAAACGGCTCCGCAACAATCCGCGTGACGAAATAAATACCTCGCAGCCCCGCAACGCTCCGGCATTGTTGAATAAATTTATAGATTTTATTCAAAATCTTTATAAAGGGGCGTTAAGTGGCTTTGAAAAAATCAAAAAGTATTATTGCTTTGGCAATCTCCAGCTTACTCCTTCTCGCAGCTTGCGATGACGATGGCAGTTCTTCCCCCGTCACCCCGAGCGACAGCGAGGAGTCCAGCAGTAGCGTTGACGCGGCGAATTCCTCTTCCAGCGTTAAGAAAGAATCTAGTAGTAGCGTTGCCACGGCAAATTCTTCCTCGAGTGCTGTCGAAGGGTCCAGCAGTAGCATTGTCTTGGAAAATTCCTCATCCTCTCTCATGAGTTCTTTCTCCGTCATTCCGAGCAGTAGTGGGGAATCCAGTAGCAGTACTGGAGAGGCTGCTTCTAGCAGCTCATCTGTTGAATTGAATTGTTCTGCTCTTTTAGAGGATGAGTTTGGTTGGGATTGGAATATTCCTAAGGAGTGTCGCTTCAACCCGAATATAACCTACGGCACCATGACGGACAGCCGCGACAAGAAGGTGTACAAGACCATAAAGATTGGTGCGCAGACCTGGATGGCCGAAAACTTGAATTACTTTGACAAAGCCCTTAATGATCGCAGTTGGTGTTTCGGAGCTTCGAATAGTACCACTACGGCAAATTGTGCCGTGGCAGGTCGCCTTTACACCTGGGCGGCGGCAATCGATTCGGCCAAACTTTATAATGATAAGTCTATAGATTGCGGTCACCGCAAGACCTGTACTTTGCCCGATACAGTGTATGGTGTTTGCCCGCCGGGCTGGCACTTGCCGACACTAGCTGAATGGAACACCCTGTTTACTGCAGTGGGCGGGTCAGATGCCGGTAAAGTTCTCAAGTCGCAGACGGGCTGGTTCGATAATTACGGTGGTACGGATGACGTGGGCTTTACCGGGCTCCCTGTTGGCATAAGGAACTACGATGGTGACGCCTTCGACGACGATGCCTTCGAAACCCGCTTCTGGAGTGCTACTGAGTACAGTAGCTACGGCGCGTACTACATGGATTTGTTCACCAGCGATGATGCGTCCGTGAACACTGGCAACAAGCACTACGGGTTCTCTGTTCGCTGTCTCCAGAACTAGCTGTTAACGCAAAGAATTTCTGAACACCCGGGCGACTTCGTCCGGGTTGTCGCTTTTTAGCCAGCTGAGCGTTTCGGTGCCGCGGTAGCTCCACGCGAAGATGTTGTCGATGCCTGCAGCGCGACTCTCCTCGACAGCGATGGCGAGATCGTTCTCGCGGCCGGCCTCGATCTGGTACGCCTTGATCCACATCTGCACGGTCTTGCCGTACTTGGTGGCGACATCGGTCAGCTTGCAGGCTGTTTCGGCGTATTTTTCGCGGACCCATTCCTCGGCGGCGCCGCGTTCCCAGTACGGGTCGGACGCAACTTCGTCGACGCTTTCGAGGCTTGCCACGCGGCCCCAGTCATCGAGACCTGCGGGAAACCACGGTGGAAGCATGCACACGCAGTTGCGCTTGCCGCGGGCGTGAACATCTTCAGTCATTTCTTTCAGAAAATCAATCAGGCTGTCCTCGCGGAATTTCTTCACGTCGTCGGTGAGTTCGGCGGGCATCTCGTATCCGAAACGAGCGCGGAATAACTCGCGGCATTTTTCGCAGCGGCAACTCCAGTTGCTAAGCCCGCCTTTCTCAAAATAAAAATGCGGCTCGTCCCAGAAAATCGTGTTGACCTTCGTTGCGCAAACGGATTCAATCCACTTGTGCATATAGGCGCGGAATTCGGGGTGGTTCGGGCAGGCGGCTACCTTTGGCTTGCCGTCGAGTGCCACCTGGCATAAGTCGTGGTTCCTTGCGGTGAGTTCCGAATACGCTTCACCGCCAAAAACGCGGCCGACACCCCACGGGTTCACGTAGACCGTCAGACCCAACTCTGCGGACTTGTCCACGATTTCCTTCATGGTGCCGTAGTAATACTGTTGGTCTTCTTCGCTCCAGGTATGGAGCACTGCGTTAAAACCCGCCGCCTTGATGTCCTGCATATCGGCAAGAACATGCTTAGGCGAGCGCACACCGAAATAACTTACGCCTTTAATCATATTGAAAAGTTAGGAATTCGGAGTTCGGATTTCAGAGTTGTTTTTTTTTAAACAATCTTTTTAGGAATTTTTGATTAATAATTCCGAAATCAGAATTCTGAAATCTGAATTAGTTATTAGCCCATTGGGGCGATCCGCTCTTGAGCAGCACCTGTTCCAAGGTGCAATACCATTCCTCTTCGCGTACAGGCTTGCGGACCCAGTAGTAGTTTTCGTCGCTTTCCGGAAGTGGCATGTTGTCAGGAACGAGTTCCACAATCCAGGATTCAGGAATGCCGTCGTGCAGAAGCTTGCTGAACTTGATGTTCTGTTCGCATGGCCTGTCGGAATGGTCCAGGATAATCAAAGCGGGGGACTGACCGATAATCAGGGCCGATTCCAGAAGATTTGTGGCGTCTTCGATGGAATTGCAACTGTACATCGTGGAATCTTCTGCCAGGTCTCCGTGCTCCAACAGCCAACGGAAAGTCCATTGGCTCAACCGGTCCAGACTGCCGGGAGAAGACGGGGCTATAAAGAAGATGTGTCCCATGGCCTAAAAGATAGGTAATTATCTCGTTTTGTGGATAGATTTTTTCGAGTTTTTCAAAAAATATTTTTTATCCTAAAGAAATTCTCATCTTGTCAACAATTTAATTCCAATTTGTTTATTTTCTCAACATCGGCTCATCGCGACCTTAAGGTAAGCTCGATTCTTTTTTATGGATTTCGTTGATAAGCTTCAGGATGACTCGCGCTTTGTTATTTTTAAATTTTTCGCACCTATGTTCCCTGATGTTCCCGAATTTCGTTTTATTGAGTCGCTCCTGAAAGGTTCCGCCGATTTCACGCATGAGTCCCCACAAAGTCGCGATTGGCTTGGCGTAGGCGATGACTGCGCCATATTCGATGGCTGGCTCGTGACCAAGGATCTTTCGGTCGAGAACACGCATTTCAGACTGGACTGGTCGACTCCGGAACAGGCGGTCGAAAAGCATATCGTTTCGAACGTGTCGGACATTTCCGCCATGGGCGGAACGCCGAAACTGGCTCTGCTCGGACTTTGCATCAACAAAAGCTGGTCCGAAGAAACCCGCAACCGCGTACAGGCGGCGCTGTCGCAGGGCTTTGCCAAACGAGGAATCGCCTTGATTGGCGGCGACACCGTAGTGGGCGAGGTGGGAATGTTTTCGACGACGCTTTTGGGGGTGCTCGGCGACGCATCACCAGACGCCTCATCTGGTGCGTCACCTGACGGTGCGTTTGAGTTTCCGCGTCCCCTTTTGCGTTCGGCGGTCAAATCGGGAAATAATTTATTTGTAAACGGAACGCTCGGAAAGTCCGGAGCGGGTCTTTGGCTCCTGATGAACCACCCCGAAGCGGCATCCGATTTCCCCAAGCTGGTGGAATATCATCTTGCTCCGCAGATTTGCGAATCGGCGGGAGCGGAACTGATCCGTTTGGGAGTCTATGGCGCGGCGATGGACATTAGCGATGGTCTTTCTTCGGAACTGAACCATCTGGCAGTTGCTTCGGGGGTGAACCTGCAAATCGAGGAAAAACTGCTTCCGATTGACGCGGAAGTCCATCGTCTGTGTGATAGATATCACCTTGATCCTCTTGATTTTGCGTTAAATGGGGGCGAAGAATACGAACTCCTGTTTGCAAATTCATGCCCAAATAGTATATTTGAAGAAAATGTTCGATTAGGCAAGGTGTGTAGGATCGGGAAGGCTTTAGAAGAGTCTGGGTCTCCCGAAGTTCGCATGCTACGCCAAAATGGAGAGTTTTTGCCCGTACCCCCGCGGGCGTGGTCGCATATATGATGAACAACAACAAGATGAACCTTGGCCAGTTGCTGCTTCGTCAGGGAGTCCTCGACGAAGACCAGTTGGCCCACGCCATGGCCGAACATAAGCGTACCGGTCTCATGCTCAGTAAGATTCTGGTGCGCCTTGGCATGGTGAGCGAAGAAACGCTAACGAACATCCTCGGGTCGCAGATGCAGTCTTCGACCAAGATGCGTATCGGTGAAATGCTCCTCGCTCAGGGTTACATTACGCAGGAACAGCTAGACAAGGCTCTCGAAACCCAGAAAACTTCGGGTAAGCGCCTTGGCCGCACTTTGGTGGACCTGGGCTACATGCCCGAAGAACGCTTGATCGAAATTCTTTCGAGACAGTTCGAAGTTCCGTATGTAAAGCTCGACAATTTCAATATTGACCCGAACGCCTATACCTACTTGCCCGAAGACATGTGCAAGCAGTACAAGGTGGTGCCTCTGTTCGTGCAGAAGGGCGAAGATGAACGCCGCCAGGTTCGCTCCGTGATGACGATTGCCATGACGGACCCGACCAACATGCGCACGATCAGCATCGTGAAGTTCAAGGTCCGTATGGATGTTGACGTGGTGATGGCGTCCGAAGCGGACGTGATGAAGGCCATTGAACGCGTGTTTGCAGGTCATGGTCCTGCCGAGGAATCCTTGGCCGAACTTATCAGTGAATCCAAGGACGGTGAAGAACTTGAAACCGTGGAACGCGGTCAGGGCGGTAATGACGAACCGGAACTGACCGACGAAGAAGGCCGCCAGGTGGTGCGAATCGTGACCACGCTGATTCACGAAGCCATCGCCCGTCACGCATCCGATATTCACCTGGAACCCCAGGAGACATTCCTCAAGCTCCGCTACCGTATTGACGGCGACCTGCAGGTCATGTCTCCCATTCCTGCCCGCTTGATGCCTCAGATTCTTTCCCGTATCAAGCTTCTTTCCAAGATGGACATCGCTGAAAAGCGTAAACCCTTGGACGGTCGTTTCACGGTGCGTTACAAGGGCTCCGAGGTGGACCTTCGTGTGAGCTCCTTCCCGATATCGCTCCGTAAGCGTGGCGTCTGCGAAAAGATTGTTATGCGTATCTTGGACCCGAACTCGGGTCAGTTCCCGCTGAAGGACATGGGCTTTGACCCGCGCGTACTCAAGCAGTTTATCGATGCGATTAATGCTCCTAACGGTATTGTGCTGGTGACCGGTCCTACCGGTTCCGGTAAGTCTACCACGCTTTACGCTTCTATTCGAGAAATTTTGGATTCCACCATCAACATCTCTACGATGGAAGACCCGGTGGAATTGAATATTGA
>LVAE01000083.1 GCA_001603905.1 Fibrobacterales bacterium Fibro_02 | reverse complement strand
CGAGCGGTGCAGTCGGGTGCTTTGCCAAGAGGTCGGCAAAGTTGATCCAGCGTTCACCGGCAATGTGACCGGTGTGGTGGAAGTACTGCTTCTGCAGAGCCTTGTTGCCGGTAACAGCAACTTTTTCAGCGTTGATCACAACCACGAAATCGCCAGTGTCGACGTTCGGGGAGAAGATAGCCTTGTGCTTGCCCATCAGGAGCTTTGCAACTTCAGAGGCAACGCGACCCATAGGCTTATCGGCGGCGTCCACAAGCTTCCACTTGTGTTCGACGTTCTTCGGGTTTACCGTAATGGTCTTCATGTAAATCCTTTATTAGTTATTCCGGGGCCGAGTTGCCCCGTGAAATGCTGCGCTAAATTTAGAAGATTATTCCGCGCTTTGCAAGGGCAAAAAAGTACGATTTTTCAAAAAATCCGCGCCGTTTTTGGCATTTTCACTCTATCAATTGATAGAATTATATCTATTGATAGAATAAATTTCATGCTTTAGGGGGCGACAAGGCTTCTGGAAAACCGTAAAAGGAGGTCCCGCATCTCCGAGCGGGCTCTTTATAGCCGAGCGGTCTAGGCTTATCTGGTCACTCTTACAGACTGCATCTGGCCGGTGGTGCGGCTGCGCAGGTAGTAGATACCCGAAGCCTTCACCGTGCTAGAGTTCTGGAGGATTTCCTTGGCCGCGTCAAAACCATAGGCCGTGAGCACGCCCATGTGGACACCGTTCTGGTCGAACACGTGGTAGTCCTGACGGGTGTTATTGACGTATTTAACGGTCTGGGCAATCGGAACTTTGCCCGCGTCGATCTGGAACCAGTCGACATCGATATAGCCCTTGGCAACTTCCATGGTGAGGATCTGATCCCCTTTTTCAAGCGTAATGGAACCAGAAACTTCATCAAAGGAAGTCCAGGAACTGCCCGTGTATTTCAGCGTATCCGACACGACCTTGTCGCCGACCTTGAATACCAACGCCCCATCGCCATCTGCAGCAACAGTTGCTTTTAATTTAAATGTTCCACCAGCAGCAGGATTTATCGTATACTGGAAATAGTTTCCCGTAGGGTTGCAACCGAGAACAAGCCCGCCATTTTTTTCGCCAATTTTTACGGACGTGCCCTTTCTATATTCCGTATTCCAGGTATCGTCGCAATCGCCAGACACTGAATACGAATTATTGCCTTTGCCCTTACCCGGGATATCAAAGTCTTCCGCTTCAATCTTCCCTGACAAGTCAAAAGCCTTGCCCTTGAACGGAGTCTGCGGTTCAGGTTCGACCGGAGTCAACTCGCCCGTGGGAAGTCCCGTGGTGTTGACGCCCTTGTTCGATGCGAGATACTCCTTGAGCCAAGTCATGGCCGGACGGTCCTTGTTGTCCTTGATAATACCGGATGTGCCGTCATTCCATGTAGCACCGTAGATGTAACCCCAAATGGTGATGCCTGCGATATTTTCATTTTCCATGAAGTAGGAAATCTGTTCCTGATAGCACTTCTTCTGGACATTGTCATCGTTTGTGAAAATATCGTATTCACTGATGAACAGCGGAATCTGGGTCTTGTTCCAAATGTCTTCGATGGTACTCTTCAGGGTGCTGATGTTCAAGCAGGAGCCGCCGCCACCGGTACCACCCTGGCCACCGCCCTGGCTCATCATGTCGTGAGCCTGCAGGCCGTAGGCATCCACCGGAGCCCCCGCCTTCTTCAGTTTCTGAATAAGGTCGATACCTTCGTTCTTCTGCCACTGCACCGTGTTGTAGTCGTTATAGATGAGGATTGCATCCGGCCAACGTTCGCGAGCCATTCTGAACGCTTCGGCAACGAATTCGTAGTTGCCCTTATCACCGCCGAGGGCGGCAATAATGTTGTTGTTGCCCTGAGGACCGTAATTGGAATGGTACTTGCCATCACTTGTCTTGATCGCTTCATTCACCACGTCGATCATTTCGAGATCGGGATAATGCTGCTTGACGGCATCCATCCAGTTGGTGATGGCCTTCTTGGTTTCGTCAGCACTGAGACCATTCAGCCAGTTCGGGTACTGGGAACCCCACACGAGAGCATGAAACTTGAAGTGTCCGCCGTTGTCCTTTGCCCAGTTATAGGCAGCATCACAACCACCCCAGTTGAATTTGCCGCGAGAGCCTTCGATTGAAGCCCACTTACATTCGTTTTCTGCTGTAATCTGGTTCCAGAGTTGCGTAAAGTCGCTACGAACCTGGCTACGAGTTGTAATGTTACCGACGAACTTGGCTGCTCCGTCGGCTAGTCCTGGGCCTGCAAAAGAGAAGGTTGACATCGCAAATGCGACTGCAGCAACCTTCGTTGCCGTAGAGATTATCTTTTTCATAATCCGCATCCTTTTTGAGTTTTATCCCAAAACCTCTATAAATATACTCCATAATATGCGTCACAGTATGTAAAAAAATTTATTTGTAATGGCCAGTCCTCTTTTTACATCACAAAGAAACAAGCCCCGGTGCATTCGCCCCGGGACCCGTTGTTTGGTGTATTGAGTATGTAAAAGAGAGAATTGCTACAGGCCTACACCGACCTATTACCTTGCAATGCGGACAGCCTGCATCTTACCCGTGGTACGGCTGCGCAGGTAGTAAATACCGGACGCCTTGATGTCGTTGGAAGTCTTGAGAATTTCCTTGGCGGCATCGAAACCGTAAGCCCTGAGCACACCCATGTGGACACCGTTCTGGTCGAACACGTGGAAGTCCTGACGGGCATTGTTGTCAAGCTTAATGTTCTGCTGAACAAACTGCGGATCTTCATCCTTCTCAATCGGTTCAGGGTCAGTTGCATCCTTACCCTTCACGAAAGTGAAGTAGTCAATATCGAACCAGTCGCCGGTTACATCCATGCGGAGAATGTGCTTGCCAGCCGGGAGAGTCACATTGGCAGAGACCTTGTTGTAATCGTCGTAGTTTTCTTCACCAGAAGATGCCTGCGGAACAGAAATCTTGTCGGTGAGTTCCTTACCATCCAAGGACATCTGGAAACTAGAAGTATTGTTTGCAGAAGCAACGGCCGCAAAGAAGGTATAGTCGCCCGCTTCGCTCACGTTGATCGTGTATTCCAGCCAATCACCGGTCTGGTTGTAGCCCACGACAATGCGGTCGCCACTCTTCTTGTACAGGTCTACGCCCGTATCTTTACGGTAGTCGCTATCGCCATGGTTTTCGGAATCGTCACCATAGGATTCGTTGCTCGTACCGTCTTCGTTCTTGCCCTTGCCCGGAATGTCGAAATCTTCGGCCTGGATCTTGCCCGGAACAGCGAAGGCTTCGCCCTTGAACGGGAGCTGCGGTTCAGGTTCAACCGGAGTAATAACGCCTGTTTCGAGGCCGGTCGTGTTGACGCCCTTGTTCTTGGAGAGGTAATCCTTCAGCCAGGTCATAGCGGCACGATCTTTGCCGTCCTTGATAATGCCAGAGCAGCCTCTTGCAGTACCGTTACAATCCAGCCAGGTATTACCGTAGATGTAACCCCAAATGGTGATACCGGCAACATGTTCATTTTCCATGAAGTAGGAAATCTGTTCCTGATAGCACTGCTTCTGAACGTTATCGTCGGTGCTAGCGATATCGTATTCAGAAATGAACAGCGGGATCTGGGTCTTGTTCCAAATTTCTTCGATGGTGCTCTTGAGCGTATTGATGCTCAAGCAGGAGCCACCACCACCGGTACCACCAGCGCCACCGCCCTGGCTCATCATGTCATGAGCCTGCAAGCCGTAACCATCGACCGGAGCACCGTTTTTCTTGATGGTCTGGATAAGCTGAATGCCCTGATCCTTGTTCCACTGGACGGTGTTGTAGTCGTTATAGATGAGGATCGCCTTCGGCCAACGTTCGCGGGCCATCTTGAAGGCCGTGGTCACGAAGGTGTAGTCGCCGTTGTTGTCGCCACCGAGAGCCTGGATAATCTTGGTATTCGTGTAACCAGAGTGGTACTGGTTGTTGCCGGTACGGATAGCCTCGTTCACCACGTCGATCATTTCGAGATCGGGGAATTCCTTCTGAACGGCATCAAACCAATCCGTAATGGCCTTCTTAGTATCATCGACACTAAGATTTCCCAACCAGTTCGGATACTGGGAGCCCCACACCAGAGCGTGGAACTTGAAATGGCCTCCGTTCTGCTTGGCCCAGTTATAGGCATTTCTACAACCAGAAAAGTTGTAACGCCCACGGGTGCCTTCGATAGAAGCCCACTTACATTCGTTTTCAGCCGTAATCTGGTTCCAATAGGTACCGAAATCAGAACGGACCTGACCGTTAGTCGTAATGTTACCGACGAATTTCGCAGCGCCATCGGCAAGGCCGGGGCCTGCAAAAGAGAAGGTTGACGCCGCGAGAGCAAGCACCAAGGCCTTTGTTGTTGTAGAAAGAGTTTTTTTCATAACCCACATCCTTTTTTAGTTATTCCATGCATCAATAAAACTATCTTGAAAAAACGAGAATATTCCAAGTTGAAATCAGTTTATCATGGACAATATGTCCACGGCGTCGTAAACAAAAAGAAACAAGTTCCGGCGCATTCGCCCCGGAACCCGTTGTTTGGTGTATTGAGTTTAAAATTACCTGGAAACTCTCACGCTCTGCATCTGGCCGGTGGTACGGCTACGCAGGTAGTAGATACCCGAAGCCTTGATTGCGCTGGAGGACTTGAGCATTTCGGCAGCAGCATCGAAACCATAGGCGGAAATCAGACCCATACGGACACCCTGCATATCGAATACATAGTAATCCTGGAGCTTGCCCGCGTCAAACTTGACATTTGCAATGGAAATCGTGCCCGGGTCATCGTCACCGACAATCGGTTCGGGATCGGTTGCGTCCTTGCCCTTCACGAAGGTGAAGTAGTCCACGTCGAACCAGGCGCCGGTCACGTCCATACGCAGGATATGCTTACCCGCCGGGAGAGTCACGTTTGCAGAAACCTTGTTGTAGTCGTCGTAATTTTCTTCGCCTTCCTTGGCGGCAGGGACAGAAATCTTTTCAGTAAGAGCCTTGCCATCGAGAGAAAGCTGGAAGCTAGAGGTAGAACCTGCGGCAGCCACGGCGGCAAACATCGTGTAGTCGCCCGCTTCCTTCACGTTCACGGTCCATTCGAGCCAGTCGCCTTCGCTGTTGTAGCCCACGATAACGCCGGTCGCCTTCTTGTAAAGGTCAACGCCGGTATCCTTGCGGTAATCGCTATCGCCGTGATTTTCGGAATCATCGCTATAGGACTGGTTGCTCGTGCCGTCTTCATTGACGCCCACGCCCGGGATATCGAAATCTTCGGCTTCGACCTTACCCGGGAGCGAAATCGCCTCGCCCTTGAACGGGAGCTGCGGTTCGGGCTCCACCGGAGTGAAAGTCACTTCGTTCTGGCCCTTGCTCAAGTTCTTCACGAAGTAATCTTCGAGCCAGTTCATGGAAGCGCGCTTGCGGCCATCTTTTTCAATAAGGCCGGTGTTTGCAACCCAGGTAGAGCCGTTGATATAGCCCCAAATGGTAATGCCTGCAACCCACGGCGTTTCCCACATGAACGGAATCTGGTTTGCGTAATCGTTTTTCTGCTTGGTATCGTCCGCTTCGCCGATATCGTATTCCGAAACGAGGAGCGGGAGGCCCGTCTCGTTATGGATACGGGTCATCTTGCTTTCGAAATCGGACTTGCTCATGCCCTTACAGTCGTGAGCCTGCTGACCGTAAGCATCGACCGGAGCCCCGTTCTTGACAATCGTCTGAATGAGTTCGATACCTTCGTTGATCTGCCAGGAAAGCGTATTGTAGTCGTTATAGATAAGTACAGCTTTCGGCCAACGTTCGCGGGCCATCTTGAAGGCGTTCGTGATAAAGTCGTACTGGTGCTTGCCATTCACCACACGGTCACCGCCGAGGGCTTCGATAATGTAGGAGCCGCCGCATTCGGTATCGTCGGTGCTGTGCCCTTCGGCACCTGCAGCAGGCTTGCCGTAACCAGAGTGGTAGTTGTTACCCGCCCAAATAGCTTCGTTCACCACGTCAATGTATTCGAGGTCCGGGAACTTCGCGGCAACGGCATCGAACCATTCGGTGATGTACTTTTTGGTGAGTTCTACGGTAATGCCCGGATTTTTCTTTTTGCAGAGAAAGTTCGGGTACTGGGAACCCCAAACGAGGGCGTGGAACTTGAAGTGGCGTTCGCCAGGTTTTTCCTTGGCCCACTTGTAGGCGCTTTCGCACTTGTCGAAGTTGTCCCAAGCGAACTTGCTTGTACCGCTGTTGCCATTAGAAAGGGAATGGATGGAGCCCCACTTACAGCCGTTTTCGGGTGTAATCTGGTTCCAATATTGAGCAAAGTCGCTACGAATCTGACCGCCCGTAGTAATATTGCCCAAAAATTTTGCACCGCCATCGGCCATGGCTGCGTTAGCAACGGTCGCAAAGCCTGCAATGGCTGCAATAGCAAGAGAAAGGGAAAGTCTTTTCATAACCAACATCCTTTAAAAACGTGAACACCATAAGCAAAAGTATCTTACAAAAGGGGGCTTTTACCTTGTCAAAGGCAAGTTTCCTTGGACAATAAATCCACGCTCCCCAAATAAAAAGCGCTCACAAAACACTTTTTACACGAAATTGTGTAAGTTTTATATTTAGTTTAACAAACTTTACGCAAAATATATTGCAAATTCGCAATAAATGTGTAAATTTATTTATGAGATAAAGTGCAAGGGTATCATAAAAAAGGAGTATTTATGCGTAACCCCCAAATAGCAAATATCGCCAGCATTGCTTTGCTCGGTCTTTTAAGCAGCCAGGCCTTCGCCTGGAGCATTGACGGCGTGGTCAAATCCAAGGTTTCCGGCCGTTTGCTCGGCGGAGTTAAAATCAGTACCTTTAACTTCGGTGGCTATGAAACGACCAGCGCAGAAGATGGAACATTCCGCCTCAGTGGCGACGGCACCGCCGCTATCGCAAGCACCAAGGCTTCTAATGTAGCCCTCCATATGGAAGGCAACATGCTCACCATCTACAATGCGGATGCACGGTCTCTCAGCGTGTCCGTGATCAACTCCCTTGGCAAGGTTCTCAAGAAGAACAACATCGAAAACGTCCAGGGAATCGTCTCCCTCGCCTTGGGCAAGCTTGCAAGAGGCGCGAAGTTCATCCGCGTCAGCACTGACAACCGTAACAGCACCTTTATGGTGACCGACAAGGGCGTAACGGCTCTCAAGAAAGATGGCGAAGTACTGCCATCCCTCCAGTTCTCGCTTGATGGCTACGCCAACTTTGTCTACCAGATGCAGGCCGAAACCGAGACCGGCGTGACCATCGAAATGGTCCGGCCCTCGAGTTCAAGTTCCAGCGAGAACAACCCGACCGTATCTTCTTCTTCCGAAACCCAGGTTGTTTCTTCCAGCAGCAAGACTCAGGACGACACCCCGCTGGACTGCTCCGGCAAGACGGCCAAGCCCGGCAAGCAGAACATGAGCGTGACGGTCGACGGCAAGAAGCGCACCTTCATCATGTACATTCCGGATTCCTACAAGGGCGACAAGCCGGTTCCCCTGTTTGTGGACTACCACCCGGTTATGGGAAGTGGCGAAGGCCAGTATAGCGGCACGACATACAGGACTCTTACAGCAAAAGAAGGCGTGATTTCGCTGTACCCCGACGGCACCAAGTCCTCAGACCCCCGCAAGATGGGTCCGGGCTGGAACGTGGGTCCGTGCTGCTCCGACGATGACGACGTGAAGTTCTCTCGCGAAATGATCGCAGCTGTCGAAGAAATCGCCTGCATCGACAAGAAGCGCGTGTACGCGGCCGGCTTCTCGATGGGTGGCGGCATGAGTAACCACGTGGCCTGCTTCATGTCCGACATCTACGCCGCAGTCGCTCCTGCAGGCATGGACTTGAACAAGACGAATAGTGCCCAGTGCAATCCGGATCGTCCCGTGCCTATCATCATGTTCCGCGGCACGAACGACAACGTCTGCAAATACCAGGGTGGCGATAGCGGCTATGGCGACGGATTGAACTTCCTCGGTGCCGAAGGCAACTTCAAGTTCTGGGCCGAAAAGAACGGCTGTACCGGTGTTCCGAGCAAAAACTCCGACGGATGCGACGAATACTCCACCTGCCGTGATGGCACGAAAGTCGTGCTCTGCACCAAGCAGGGTGGCGGCCACGAACAGGGCGACGGCAACATCGGCTGGCCGTTCCTGAAGCAGTTCACACTGCCGTAACGAGCTTCTCTCTCAAAAAGTCTTAGTACTCCTAAGAATACCTCCAAAAACCAACACCTCGAAGGCCCTCGCAATAGCGAGGGTCTTCTTCCTTTTTCTTGAGTTAGATTCCTCGCTGCAGTCTCGGCCCTCCGGGTGACTATCCCTAACGCGGCAGCCGCGGGAGCGAAACGGAGTGGAACGGTATATAAAAAAGCCCCGCTCGCCGTTTACGGCAAGCGGGGCGTGAATCCAGCGGCGACCTACTCTCCCGGGCCCGTGGGCCAGGTACCATCGGCGATGAGGGGCTTGACTTCCGTGTTCGGAAAGGGAACGGGTATGACCCCCTCTCGGTAACCGCTGAAACAATCTTGTCGGCGACAACTTCGTGCCGAAAAAGTCTTCCTTGAGCACAGGTCCTGAAGCCTGGCGGATCCG
>LVAE01000082.1 GCA_001603905.1 Fibrobacterales bacterium Fibro_02 | reverse complement strand
ATTTAGGGTATTGGGGCTCAGACCCGCGAGTTTGAGCAGTATATTCTAAGCACCGGCAAAAATGCAATCAGGCTACTTCGTTGAATATCAACGAGTTATACGAAAATCCTCCGAAAAAAGTCGATTTGGAGGTAGTGCTCAAAAAGTCTGGCAGAAAAACACCCTCTGGAACCCTTGATTTATAAGGCCCCGGCGATGCCACCCTCCGAAAGCATTCCACGATACACAGTGGATTAAGACGGATGAATAAGCCAACTGAAAGAGAGCTATTCTCTCCGAAAGCATTCCACGATACACAGTGGATTAAGACTTTTCTAACGTCTTCTAGCTCTTTTATGGTCTTGCACTCCGAAAGCATTCCACGATACACAGTGGATTAAGACACCTCAGCAGGTACATCATGAATGTTTCCGAAATCCTCCGAAAGCACTCCACGACATACAGTGGATTAAGACGTGCCAAAGCTAGCCATTCTGGCCTCCCTCTGTATCTCCGAAAGCACTCCACGATACACAGTGGATTCTACACCTGCGGTGTAGCTGCTCGGCGGCTCGGTAATGGACAAGCAAGCTTGTCCGCAACACTCGCCTTAAGGAGCAGTAAGACTATTCACCACGATACACAGTGGATTAAGACCATTTAGCGTCGTGAAGATCTTCTTCGGCTTTCATACTCCGAAAGCACTCCACGATATACAGTGGATTCTACACCTGCGGTGTAGCTGCCCTTCGGCTCAGCAATGCCCGTGCAAGCACGGTCGCTGCGTTCGCCTTGCGGGGCAGTAAGACTAAAGAACGTCATTGCGAGCGAGCAAAGTGAGCGTGGCAATCTATTCTATAGTTGTTTGCGTTTTTGCTGAAGATTTTTTAGGCTCCGCTGCGGCGGGGCCTTTTGTGTTATGCATTGCATATAAAAATGTATTTCCGTATACATTTTTGTATACGCATTTATCAACACATTCAGCCCTGTTTTTCCACCCTGCGATTTTTGTTCAAAAAACGCATTTTCCTTTTGGCACGGGTTTTGCATATAGCTGTATGTCCGGGAAACTCCCGGACAAAACAACAACCCTCAACAAAGGAGAATCACCATGATCCCAATACTCCCCATCCTCGGCGGAATCGCCTCCGTAACAACAATCATCAAAAACATCCGCGACATATAACAAAGGAGGCTCTCTATGGTAATCGCCTTCCTCGCCTACACAATCGGATTCCTCGCATTCTGCTTCAGCAACCGCTCATAACAAAGGAGACAACCATGCCAAACGTAATCGCATTCCTCGCACTCGTCGGCGCATTCATCATCACTCTCAAAAAATCCTAACCCAAAATCAATCCTCAACAAAGGAGCTAAAAATGATCATCGCATTCCTCGCCGCAATCATCGGATTCCTCGCCATCGCCCACAAATCCTAACCCATCCCCCAGCAAAGGAGACTCGCCATGTCCTTCATCCCCGAATACAACGACACCGTCTTCAGCGAAATCTAATCGCCCAACCTCCATCAACCATACAGAAAATCTTTCGCGGTAGCCCCGCCCGCAAAAGATTTTCTTTACCATAAGGGACTTTCAACTATGAACCTATACATCACAGAACAAGGAACAAGCATCCGCAAACAAGGCAACCACCTCCACCTCACAAAAGCAGACAAACTCGTCGGAGACTACCTGATTTCAGAAATATCCTCGGTAAACATCATGGGCGCAGCATCCATCAGCAGCGACGCAATGGCATCGCTCAACGACGCCGGAGCAAGCGTAGCCTTCCTTGACCGCGGCGGACGATTCAAAGGCAAATACACCTCGCAATCCGCCAAGAACGTTTATCTAAGACTCGCCCAATACGACGCTTTCCGTGATCGCCACGAGTCCTTCGAAATTGCAAGGGACTTCGTCGTATCGAAAATAGAAAGCGGAATCGCGCTGCTGAACGCCTGCGACAAGAATCCGCACAACCCCTTCCGCTTTGACGCACGCCCCGCAATACAAAAGTCGCTCCAGTCTGCAATGGACTGCTCCGGCCCAGACAAGAACGTACTTCGCGGAATCGAAGGCAACGCCGCAAGAACCTACTTTTCAAGCTTCGCGCAATGCCTCATGAATGGCATCAATTTCCCCGGACGAAAGTTCCACCCATGTACCGATCCAGTAAACGCCCTGCTTTCACTCGGTTACGCATTTACCGCAAAGCGCATCGAAGCCTTGCTCGAGACCTATGGATTCGACCCCGCCATCGGGTTCCTGCATGAACCCGAATACGGCAGGGCATCTCTCGCCTGCGACATACTCGAAGAGTTCCGCCACCCGCTTGTCGATAGACTCGTCCTTAAAATACTCAATAGAAAATTCATTGGCACAACAGACTTTGTGCGCAAAGGCGATTCAGACGACAGCCCACTACAACTGACCCGCGACGGAATGGCCGTGTTCATCCGCAACTACGAGGAATTCTGCGATTCGCCGAACCGCGTGGTGCCAGACAACGAAGGCACATCCTGGAATAGCCTAATGCGTTTGCGCGTAGAAGCTTTGCGCCGCCGCCTACTCAAGAAAGAACAAAATACAGTGGGCATCACGACTCAGGAGGCTGCATGAAATACGTGGTGGCATTCGACATTTCTAACAGCAAGAAACGGAAAGCCGTTGCCAAAGCCTGCGCGGAATGGGGATTCCGCGTGCAAAGATCAGTCTTCGAAATCTTTATGGATTCTTCGAACGTGGAGGATTTTTCAGAGCGCCTTCTCGGGATAATCAACCCTGATCATGACACGGTTCGTTTGTATCCTCTCGACAGTGACAACGACCAGAACATCGTGATCATCGGCACGGGCAAGCCGGTCCGGCAGCTTTCTTACGCAATTATATAAATCAAGCCGTTTTTTGATGATTTTTCGTGGAAAATGATGTATATTTAGGGTATTGAGGCCCAGACCCGCGAGTTTGAGCAGTATATTCTAAACACCGGCAAAAACGCAATCAGGCTACTTCGTTGAATATCAACGAGTTATACAAAAATCCTCCGAAAAAAGTCGATTTGGAGGTAGTGCTCAAAAAGTCTGGCAGAAAAACGCCCTCTGGAACCCTCCTCGGCGATGCCACCCTCCGAAAGCACTCCACGACATACAGTGGATTAAGACAGCAGGATCCATCATAATATTGAAGTATCTCATCTCCGAAAGCATTCCACGATACACAGTGGATTAAGACAGCCCTTAGGCGTGTATTCGTTAAAGTCCATAGTAACTCCGAAAGTACTCCACGATATACAGTGGATTAAGACTTCATAATCATATTATATTTACCTTCACTACGCACTCCGAAAGCACTCCACGATACACAGTGGATTAAGACCGTTATGACAAAAATTTAACATGGATCAAGTTGAACTCCGAAAGCATTCCACGATAAACCACGAACCCCTTTTGCGTTTTTGCTGAAGATTTTTTGGCCCCGCCGAGGCGGGGCCTTTTGTGTTTTGTGCTACATACGAAAATGTATTTCTGGATACGATTTTGTATATGCATCCATCAACGCATATAGCCCTAATTCTCCACCCTGCGATTTTTGCTTTAAAACCGCATTTTTCCTTTTGGCACGGGTTTTGCACATAGCTGTATGTCCGGGAAACTCCCGGACAAAGCAACAAAAACCTCAACAAAGGAGACTTACCATGTTCTTCCCAATACTCCCCATCGCCACCGGCATCATCGGTTACTCCATCATCCAAAAAATCCGCAACATCTAACCCTTAACCAAAGGAGTATCACCATGATCCCACTACCACTCATCATCAGCGGCGTCACTACCATCTACAACATCGTCGAATACATCAACAGCAACAAATAACCCACCACACCCTAACCAAAAGGAACCTCGCTATGTGCGAAACCGAACTCGAAATCCTCGCCAAATACTGCTAAACCCACAGCTTTCATATTTATCTCCTGAACGCAAATCCCCGGTGCCACGCGCATCGGGGATTTTTTCGTTGTTTCGGGTGGGGTCATGCGATTTTTCGCGGAAAATGATGTATATTTAGGGTATTGGGGCCCAGACCCGCGAGTTTGAGCAGTATATTCTAAGCACCGGCAAAAACGCAATCAGGCAACCTCGTTGAACATCAACGAGTTATACAAAAATCCTCCGAAAAAAGTCGATTTGGAGGTAGTGCTCAAAAAGTCTGGCAGAAAA
Source organism: Fibrobacterales bacterium Fibro_02 (assembly GCA_001603905.1). GTDB lineage: Bacteria > Fibrobacterota > Fibrobacteria > Fibrobacterales > Fibrobacteraceae > Fibrobacter. The sequence goes on along the minus strand of LVAE01000082.1, from coordinate 36,907 downwards.
ACGCCCTCTGGAACCCTTGATTTATAAGGCCTCGGCGATGCCACCCTCCGAAAGCACTCCACGACATACAGTGGATTAAGACAAAGCCTTCTTTGCAGAGTCGATGAATGCTGCGATCCTCCGAAAGCACTCCACGACATACAGTGGATTCTACACCTGCGGTGTAGCTGCTCGGCGGCTCGGTAATGGACAAGCAAGCTTGTCCGCAACACTCGCCTTAAGGAGCAGTAAGACTATTCACCACGATATACAGTGGATCCTACACCTGCGGTGTAGCTGCCCTTCGGCTCAGCAATGCCCGTGCAAGCACGGTCGCTGCATTCGCCTTGCGGGGCAGTAAGACTAAAGAACGTCATTGCGAGCGAGCAAAGTGAGCGAGGCAATCCACACAACAGCCCATTTGCGTTTTTGCTGAAGATTTTTTGGCTCCGCTTCGGCGGGGCCTTTTGTGTTTTGTGCGATATATAAAAATGCATTTCCGTATACATTTTTGTATATGCGTTTATCAACGGATTCAGTTCTGTTTTTCAGCCCTGCGATTTTTGCTTAAAAAACAGCATTTTCCTTTTGGCACGAGTTTTGCACATAGCTGTATGTCCGGGAAACTCCCGGACAAAACAAAACCTCAACAAAGGAGACTCACCATGTTCTTCCCAATACTCCCCATCGCCACCGGCATCATCGGCTACTCCATCATCCAAAAAATCCGCGACATCTAACCCTTAACCAAAGGAGGCCCGCCATGTCCATCATCCCCGAATACTCCGACACCGCCATCATCGACTAAACGCCATCCCGCCAACCCACAGCCTTCATATTTACCTCCTGAACGCAAATCCCCGGTGCCACGCGCATCGGGGATTTTTCGTTGCTTCAGGTGGGACGGCGCGACTTTTTACTTATTCGCGAATCCATATTGCAAAAAAAGGGCAATTATACTATATTGATTGAGAATGCGAAATTTTTCGCATTGATTTTTTTCGCATAGGGAGCATCATGAACCCATTCAAATTCGGAACCATCGTAGATGACGAGTATTTCACGGATCGCGTGAACGAACTTGCGCAGATCAAGCAATTACTGAACAGCGAGAACCACCTCGTGCTAATATCCCCGCGCAGATTCGGCAAGAGCAGCCTGGTAGCAAGGGCGCTTCGGCAGATTGGCCGTCCGTCCATAACTATTGACTTCATGAAAGTCCTGAATGTGGAAGATTTGGCTTCCCAAATTTTGCGCCAGGTGTTCCGGATACACAAATTCGAAAAGATCAAGCACCTTATGAAGCTTTTCCGCGTCGTGCCCACGCTCTCCTTCAATCCGGTGACCGAAGGTATGGATGTGAGCTTCGTCCCCTCAGTAGGAAAACCGTCCGCCATGTTGGAAGATTCCCTGGACTTATTGGAAAAGGTGTCTTCTGCAAAGAACCGACTTATCGTGGTGTTCGATGAATTCCAGGAAGTGAATTCCATAGACAAAACCCTGGCAAAGCAGCTGCGGGCCATCATACAACGGCAGAAGGGGTTGAATTACGTGTTTATGGGCAGCCAGGAGACCATGATGGAGGAAATATTCGAAAAGAAAAAGTCCCCATTTTTTCATTTTGGCGAACGCATGAACCTGAAGAAAATTCCATACGAGGATTTCTATTCCTATATAGAAAGCCGCCTGCCCAATATGCCAGCCTCGCGAAAGGCTGCCGTCACAGAAGAAATTTTGAAGTTCACAGATGTGCACCCTTATTACACGCAACAGCTTTCGGCCGCAGTCTATAACGCAATCGAGTACAGCAAGGTCAAAGACAACCCCGTGGCCCACGCCATAAAGAGGCAGGTGGAAGAGCATTCCCTGGATTACGAGCGACTCTGGGCGAACATGAACCGCACCGACCGCAAGGTGATGCTCGCGCTAGCCAATAGGCGCAACCCCATGACCGATAAATCGATGGCCCCCAGCACTTTGTTCAGCGCCATCAAACGTCTGCTGAAACAGGGGTATGTCATCAAGACCACCGGTTATGAGCTCGAAGACCCATTCTTTGGTGAATGGATTTTAGGGAACTAAAAAATGGGGGCTCCGCTGGGCGGGGCCTTTTTTGTTTTGCATTGCATATAAAAATGTATTTCCGTATACATTTTTGTATACGCATTCATCAACATTTTCAGTCCAGTTTTTCCACCCTGCGATTTTTGCCTAAAAATCGCATTTTCCTTTTGGCACGGGTTTTGCATATAGCCATATGTCCGGGAAACTCCCGGGCAAAACAAAACCTCAACAAAGGAGACTTACCATGTTCTTCCCAATACTCCCCATCGCAACCGGCATCATCGGCTACTCCATCATCCAAAAAATCCGCGACATCTAACCCTTAACCAAAGGAGGCCACTATGCTCCCACTACCACTCATCATCAGCGGCGTCACCACCATCTACAACATCGTCGAATACATCAACAGCAACAAATAACCCACCACACGCTAACCAAAAGGAACCTCGCTATGTGCGAAACCGAACTCGAAATCCTCGCCAAATACTGCTAAACCCACAGCTTTCATATTTACCTCCTGAACACAAATCCCCGGTGCAACGCGCATCGGGGATTTTTTCGTTGTTTCGGACGGGGTCATGCGTTTTTTCGCGGAAAATGATGTATATTTAGGATATTGAGGCCCAGACCAGCGAGTTTGAGCAGTATATTCTAAGCACCGGCAAAAATGCAATCAGGCTACTTCGTTGAATATCAACGATTTAGAGAAAAATCCTTCGAAAAAAGTCGATTCGAAGGTAGTGCTCAAAAAGTCTGGCAGAAAAACGCCCTCTGGAACCCTTGATTTGTAAGGCCCCGGCGATGCCACCCTCCGAAAGCATTCCACGATATACAGTGGATTAAGACCAGACAAATACATTCCGTACTCATCTTCGCCAGCTCTCCGAAAGCATTCCACGATATACAGTGGATTAAGACACTAGATAAAGTTTCGGAAAGACTAATTTTTGTACTCCGAAAGCATTCCACGATATACAGTGGATTAAGACTTGAAAGACCGTTGACATGCAGTAACAACGAAGTCCTCCGAAAGCATTCCACGATACACAGTGGATTAAGACAGAGCAAATTTCAAAGGGGTTGAGCTCCACAGAACTCCGAAAGCATTCCACGATATACAGTGGATTAAGACAGGATTTCACGGTCGATTTTCTGCTGAATTTCGAACTCCGAAAGCACTCCACGATAAATCATGAGCCCCATTTGCGTTTTTGCTGACAAATTTTAGGCTCCGCTTCAGCGGGGCCTTTTGTGTTTTATATAGCATATAAAAATGTATTTCTGTATACATTTTCGTATACACATTAATCAACATTTTCAGTCCAGTTTTTCCACCCTGCGATTTTTGCTTGAAAATCGCATTTTCCCTTTTGGCACGGGTTTTGCATATTGCTGTATGTCCGGGAAACTCCCGGACAAAACAACAAAAAACTCAACAAAGGAGAATCACTATGATCCCATTACTCCCCATCCTCGGCGGAATCGCCGCCGTCACCACCATCGTCAAAAACATCAACGACATCGCCAAAAGCTAACAAAGGAGGTCCCATGACCGACATCGAAACCCAATTCTACATCTGCCTCGTCCTAACCAACATCGCCATCTTCACCACCCCAATCGTAAACTACATCATCGGCAAAAAACAAAGCAACAACCACTAAACAGAGGAGAACAACCATGATCCCACTACCACTCATCATCAGCGGCGTCACCACCATCTACAACATCATCGAATACATCAACAGCGAAAAATAACCGAATCACCCCTAACCAAAAGGAGCCGCGCTATGTACGAAACCGAACTCGAAATCCTCGCCAAATACTGCTAAACCCACAGCTTTCATATTTACCTTCTGAACACAAATCCCCGGTGCAACCGCGCATCGGGGATTTTTTCGTTGTTTCGGGCGGGGTTATGCGATTTTTCGCGAAAAATGATGTATATTTAGGGTATTGGGGCCCAGACCTGCGAGTTTGAGCAGTATATTCGAAGCACCGGCAAAAATGCAATCAGGCTACCTCGTTGAATATCAACGAGTTATACAAAAATCCTCCGAAAAAAAGTCGATTCGAAGGTAGTGCTCAAAAAGTCTGGCAGAAAAACGCCCTCTGGAACCCTTCATTTATAAGGCCTCGGCGATGCCACCCTCCGAAAGCATTCCACGACATACAGTGGATTAAGACGCGAGGAATTCCATCTTATATCCCAGGATATACCCTCCGAAAGCATTCCACGACATACAGTGGATTAAGACTGGACAATGAGATCCTTTTTGAGGCTATATTGAACTCCGAAAGCATTCCACGACATACAGTGGATTAAGACGTCAACTTCACTATTTAATCCGTCTACACTACCTTCTCCGAAAGCATTCCACGACATACAGTGGATTAAGACTATTTGTTGCTGTTGATGGCGAGGAGTCTGCGGCCTCCGAAAGAATTCCACGACATACAGTGGATTAAGACCCTTTTCTTCTGCATCCAAGAGCTTAAGCGCCCTGCTCCGAAAGCACTCCACGATATACAGTGGATTAAGACTTACCAGGACGATCATCGCGCACCAGCATTGTCACCACTCCGAAAGCATTCCACGATACACAGTGGATTAAGACCAACTTGCGGTTTTCACGCTGCATCCGAGGATATTCCCTCCGAAAGCATTCCACGATATACAGTGGATTAAGACAGCAATAAGAATCATGGGTAATCTCCTTGTTAAGCTCCGAAAGCATTCCACGATATACAGTGGATTCTACGCCTGCGGTGTAGCTGCCCTTCGGCTCAGCAATGCCCATGCGAGCATGGTCGCTGCGTTCGCCTTGCGGGGCAGTAAGACTACGCCAAGCAAAGTCATTGCGAGGACCCTGTAAGGGGACGCGGCAATCTATTCCATAGCTATCTGCGTTTTTGCTGAAATTTTTTAGGCTCCGCTGCGGTGGGGCCTTTTGTGTTTTGTACGGCATATAAAAATGTATTTCTGTATACATTTTCGTATACACATTAATCAACATTTTCAGTCCTGTTTTTTCACCCTGCGATTTTTGCTCAAAAAAAATGCATTTTTCCCTTTGGCACGGGTTTTGCTTTTAGCTGTATGTCCGGGAAACTCCCGGACAACAAACCCCTAACCAAGGAGCACACCATGAACCCATTCGTCCTATTCGTCGCCGCAACGGCGGAACTCATCTACTTCCTCAGCCAAGAAGACAGATAACATCAACCAAGGGAGAACGACATGACACCTATCACCCCATTCATCTTCGCCACATTCGAACTCATCGAATACATCTTCAAAAGATAATCCACTCAACCACCAACACAAACAAAAGGAGAATGACATGAACAAATTCATATACAACCTCGCACAGAGCCTTTACTCCAAGGGCGCAACGATCAACGGAAGCGAAGCCGTCGCAAAGGCCCTCAACTCCGCCGGAGCCTCGAAAAAATACGCAGGAGGACGCGGCTCCTTCCGCGCCGTCGCAAGCGCCTACAAACAGGCCCACGACGCAGGCAAAACGGACGCATGGAAGATCCTCGACGCATTCCGCGGAAAAGACGGAGACCACCTCTGGAAAAAATAACCCACCAAGACAGAATCCCCGGTGCCATGCGCATCGGGGATTTTTTCGCAGATTCAACAAGGGTGTGTATTTTACGGAAAATCACGGAACCTTACATGCCTAAACTGGTGCGTCATCGCGACGCTCCCGTCTTCAGCATGTTTTTCCGTAGCGACACGCTCCGTTGTGCTGTAAACGCACCGGACGCCATGGGCGCGGCACCACTGGAGCACGCCCACCGTTGCACCCCATTCTCCTTGCGCCCAAACAACATCGTCCTTTGAAGCGACTTGCCCAAGCCAGTCCAAAACGGGTTGAACAAACGCCACCACAGAATCCGTTTCAGGAGGAACCTCGCCCCATCTTTTTTTTAGGGATTCCGGCAAATCAACACACTCTACAACGCCGAACATCCGCTTGGCATCGTTTACCTGCATTTCGGTAGCAGTATGATTTGTCACATTGAAAATTTTTGCCATTACGCCTTGCTCCGGCGACGGTCCATTTTTTGGTAGTTGCTATAACCGAGCAGCTTTGCCGCCTTGGTCTTTTCTCCGTTACATTGCGCAATTGCTTTGTCTATAAAGTTTGAGCGAATTTCGTCCAGTTTCGCCTCCAAATCAAAAGGCAGCAAAACAGGGCCTTTGGGTAAATCAAAATCTTGCGTTTCCGTATTTACGCGGTCGGGGCTATCGATAAAGCCCTCATCAAACAAGTCCGAAAACTTGATGCACGTTCCTCCGCAAGTAATTTTTGTAACTGCAGCGCGGTATATGCGGTTTTCGAGTTCGCGGAAGTTGCCAGGCCAGCTATAACCGCTTTTGGCATTGTCGTTGTAAAAATTACTATCGATTTTCATTTTTCCAAGTTGTTCCGCAACGACTTCGCTGGAGTCCGTTTGCAATTCCTTAAACTTATCCAAAAAATTGTTTGCATTTTGCAGGCAGTCCTTCGGCCGAATTCTTAAAGGCGGAACATGCACATGGAACTTGTTAATTCGGTTGAACAAGTCTTCGCGGAATCGACCTTCGCTAATTTCTTTGCGCAAATCCTTGTTGGTTGCACAAATGACCTTAGGCGGATCCTGCAGCTTAATTGGTTCATCGGCTCCCAACGGCTGAATTTCGTTGTCCTGAAAGAAACGGAGCAGCAAGGCCTGAGCCGATAACGGGAGGTCGCCGATTTCGTCCAAGAATAGGCAACCTTTCTTGCCGGCAGCCAAAATTTTTCCTTCTCGATTCGATTCTGCTCCGGTAAAAGCTCCTCTTTTGTGCCCAAACAGTTCACTAGCTATTAGGTTTTCGGAAAATGCGGCACAGTTCACGCAGAGCATTTCCTTGGAGCGATTTCTTTTGGTCCTGAGTGAATTCACGCCCCACATCAACTGGGCATAACCGGTCTTGCCACAACCGTTGTCACCTGTAATCAGAACAGGCTGGTTTCCGCTCATCTTTGCAATGACATAAGCATCCCTGAAACATTTCAGTGAAGGTTCATCCAAGCAATCAAGCTTATTGTATTGCTGCGCCAACTCTTGGCAGCCTTCTTGCGATGCTATCGCAGGAAACAAATCGTATTTCATAGCACTAACCTCTTATAAAAGTTTCAGGGCCAAAAAAGACCAGAGTTCTGCCGAAGTCTTGTCCAATGTATACGGGTCAATCCATTGCGGCGAACCAATTTCGGCATCGAAAACTAGAGCCGATTCGTCAACCAGCAGCGAGAACACGACTCCCGTATGCACATGGCCCACTTCGGTCTGTTCTTCGTTGATAAGCCCAAGCAATTTCAGGGATTCAGGCTCGATATCGGCGCCAATCTCTTCCTTGATTTCGCGACGCACGCCCGCAATCAAAGTATCGAACAGGGTGTCTTTCCTGTCGCCATCGTTCACATGCCCGCCAATGCCCAGCGAAAGCTTCTGAGCCAGACGCTTCTCGGAACTGCAGCGACGGTAACTCAGCACTTTCCCCTCAGCATTTTGCACAATCACGTACGGAATCAGTTGCTTTTTTGTTGAATCATTTTCGGCTTCTACACGGGGCACAAAATGGTACGGAAATTTGTTCAGCGTTGCAACCGACAACGGAAAAACTTCTTTGGTCAAGTCAAAGAAATTTTCCAAATCCGAACGACAGACGTATACAATATTCTCATTCTTCATAAATGCTTCTGTTCTCAATTTTGACAATGTTGGCGTCAAGCCAGTCTTTCACTTTCAGGTTCATATCGTTCAACAGCTTCACTTTTTCTCCATACGGCAAGAAAGCCATTTCGAACGAATTATATAAAAGCGAAAGAATGTCCCAAAGAGAAAGCCCTCCACGGGTCAGTCGCGCAGCCTTCAAAAGCTCATTGGTTATGTTGGTCCGCGACATACCAGGATCGTCCGTATTGACGGTCACTCGGATTTTTTCATCCATGTATTTGCGCAACGGGTAGTCGGGTAGATTCTGGTCTGGATAATAGTTGTCCGTAAAGCCCACAATCTGGTAGTTGCTCGATGGACACATTTCGACACCTATTCGACGGTCCCTGAATTTGGGCAACAAGTCACCGTCGCGTTCTACAAGCGTAAGCCCGTGTCCAATGCGTTCCGCATTCAGGCAATAGACTGCTTCCCAGATATTTTCGGCAGGCATCGTTTCGCCAGCATGAACCGTTACATTTTTGCAGTCCTTTAGAATCCGTTGGAATTTACCGCGTAATTTTTCAGGTCTTCTTTTGCTCTCGTTACCTGCAACGTCGAACCCACGGAAATACCTCTTGAATGCTTCGCCACAATCTACGTCTTGTTCCAGGTCTCGGTACAATTCTATCGCGGCATCTATATCTTTTAGCTTGCCATGCCTTGACGCAATAAAAATCATCGAAGATCTTATGCCCATTTTGATTTCGGCACGCGTCATCTCATCAAGAATGGTTCGTACAACATCTCTAGGAGCAAATATATCGGTCTTGTAATTGATGGGCGAACAGCGGATTTCTAGATATTTTAGGTTATTATCTTGCACATTCCTATAAAGAATCTGAAGGACTTTGCGTAAAGTCTTTTCGTGTTTCAGCAAGCCCGAACCCTGTAAGTCGCCCAAAGATTCATACGGCGTCAAATCCAAAACTGTTTCGCCATTTTTCACAGTTTGCGCAATTCCAACGAATTGCTGTTCAACGCGCAAATCCTTACCACCATTGCGTTCTTGACCGTAGATAATTTCGTCCAACTTTTCAGGAGCATTTTTGAACTGCAACACATAGGCGACAACGACAGACAATTCTGACACGTTCAATTTTTTAGCAAGTCGGCGTCGCCAATTCTTCCAACTTTCGCTTGGATTAGGGCCTTGCATGTTCCAATTCTTGAATTTCGGATTTCGCCCTCGCTCGTCGCGAAGTTCATCTTCTATCGCACCTGCAACTTCGATGATTTCCTTTGGAGAAAGCACACCTCCCAAGTGGCAATGTAAATCGGCCTTAGGCAAAGTCTTTAGCAGTTTAAGTTCCTTGTCACGTAGGTCTTGATGAACGCCAATTTTAAAATCCTTGAGGCTTTGCTGCGCATTCGAGGACAGCGTATATACAATCGGGAAGTTGTCGTAAGAATATTGGTTACTACTCCAGTAAGACGAATAGAAATGCCTTGCGGCTTCGCGCTTTTCTTCGACCTTTTTTAGGAACGGTTCGACGCCCTCCGGGTTTTCGAACAGGAATGTCGTTTCATCCAGGGTTTCGCAAAACCGATTCCCTGCAAACAGGTCATATTGCTTTGCAGCTTCGCCGCCATACCAATCGTTGAACAGGTCACTCGCCGGGAAAGGTTTCAATTCTACAGGGAAAATGGATTTCTTTTCCGCTTCGTTTAGACAATTCTTTGAACCTTCTAGAGTAATCTTCGGATCGGCTGATGCCGTCACATGCATCATCATGTTGCACCCAAAACAGTAGGCCGCATCCTGAATATCGGCGCTCATCGTCTTGCGACCGCAGGCAAGAGACACGATGCGCTTGCCACCATTCGCATACAGCTTAGAGGTGAAAAGCACCTGCAACGCAAGATTGTGGAACTTATCTACTGATTCCTTGCTATCGATGTCATTGACGTCTTTCAGCACAAATATGCGAACAGCCAGCTTGTTTGCAGGAGCGTATGAATTACACCATTCAGCAATACGCTCTCGCATTTCTGAAAGAGACATCGACCTAGGATTCTTAGGGTCTTTTTCCTGGTCTGTAGAAATTAGCCATAGTTCGTCTATCGTCTGGCCCTGCAGCACCTTTTTAGCACTTTCGCGAAAACCCTGCACCGTTTCTTCTGGAACATTTCCATAAAAGTCCATGCCACCTTCTTCATAGAAGAAAGCTCCTACCGTTTCTGGAATAATTTCCCAGCTTAAACCAAGCGTGCTAATGAGGATATTTTTTGGCATAATTTATCTTAATCTATTTAATGCAGGGCGTTTCCAAGGCATTCAACAATTACGCCATTTCCTTTTTCATTACAGAACAGACGCATGGCGCTGCCATCAGCCCAGGCATCGCATTCATTACTCCAAGGATGGTTACCCTTCACAAGCTTGTAATCAAGCCGACGAATATTCTTTACCTTTCCGCTCAAAAAGAACGCACACAAATCATCGATACGTTCATTGACGATTTTTTTTCGGAATGCATCCAGCCCTTCTACTGACTTGCGAAACTTTTCACCCTCTCGGACTAAATCGCATACAAATGTATGAACTTTCTCCCCGTACAGTTCTTGCTTTGCACTTTCCCAGGCGATTTGCCCCCACGGGGTAAACTGGCCATTTCGCACCCACAGGGAATTGAGCCGTTCCGGATTCTTTGGCGGAATTCCCAGAGAAACGCGACGGTAGTCATCGAAATTCTGGCGAATCGTCTCGTTTTCTTCCCAGCGCACGGGAAGGTGCGGCATCGAGAGAATTTCGCTGTGGCCTTCGAACAGGTAAATTGTTTCGTCGGCAAGGAACTGGCCAAGAATTTGCATAAAGCCAGAAACCGACTTAAATCCGCCCGCTACGTTGAATACATACTTTTCGTTGAAACTTCTCTGTTTAGGAGAAGGAATATTGTCAAACGCCCATTCCGCAAGCGAGGCAAGCCCCTTTTCGAAATTTTCGAGCGAAGATGTTGAAAGGGAATCTATCTTCTGAAGTTGCACACTCATGTAGCCATGGTGCGTGAGCCATTCTTCGACAAGCGAAGCGGCATTTGCTCCAAGAACAGTGTCTGTGTGCAACAAGAAGCACAAGCATTCCGATGCGGGGATGTTGTTTTTTTCTTGCCAGCTGAGCAGGCTGTTCAGTTCTGCCGATTTCGCACGAGCATCGGCAATAGAGTAGTTCTGCCATTCTTCTATCAACGAATCGTAATGCGCATCGATCTTCTCTTTTGCTCCCGGCGAAAGTTCATCTTCGTTGCGGGCATTGCTGTTCTTGATAATCAAGTCATTCAGTTCCGGGTCCTTACGGGCAGGATTCGTGAACGTACTCGTACCACAGGTAGTATAGATAAAGTATTGCATAGTTGTCAGCAGCACTCCTTAACGACTCGCTCTGTTCAATACAGAAAAATTAAAACTAGGATCGGGACATGGTGTTAATAACTGTATTTATCCTTACGAAGTTCTTTTGCCCGTTTTAGACTTTCAGCATTTGAACTGGTATTGGGGCCATGATTGTCAAAAACACGCCCTGTCAAATCAGACGGATGTGGAGGATCTTCATCCCCATCACTTTCTAAATCGTAGCAATACAACAGCTGATTATCTGCAGTAATATCAGGCAATCTTTGATACCATCGTCCTGCTTGCGTATGATTCATAAACCATTGAAGTCCACTACGCTGAACAGAATCTCTGCTACTGACCTTTATTGCACGAGGATACCGCATCATCGTCACAGGTTCCTGTGACTTTTTATACCATTCAACACGTTCTGTAATCGTTTCTATCGGAGCGATAGCATTCAAATCAATTGAATCACCATTTTCATCGAAGGCATCCATCTGAGTCACCTTGCAGTGTCCTAAACCAAGCGGTTTTCCACCGCCCAATTTCCAATCAACCTTGCATGCAGTCACTAGCAACGACAATTCTTTTTCAGACAAAGCACGGAAACTTATTTTCAATCGTCCCTTTTGTCCAGACTTCAGCAAATCAACAGTCTTGACAATAGACTGTTCACCAAATGGTTTCATACGTTTGCATTGTTCGTCAAAAACGCCCTGAATATCGTAGAGCCAAGGTTGTTCTCCATCAGCTGCATTTCGATAAACTTTGTAACCATTCAGCCCTTTTTCCGTTCTATAAAACGCAATGCATCCAGGATGAGGCTGTGCTAACGGAGCCAGTTGAATAGCTTCATCGAGGCCACCCACAGCAGCCCCTTCAAATACAAGATTATGGCAACGCACCCGTGACGCAAACGAAATGCCATCCTTATTTTCACTAACCATGCCGAACACGTCCGTAACCATATCAACTTTATTGTCAGAGTTCATTGAATCCGGCCACAGATACTTCGGTAAAATAGAATCCATTCTATGACTTGAATCACCACCTCGACCCCAACGAGCCCACTGAAGTGATTTCGCCGAAGCATCGTCACCTAGCTCAAGCCACACCAAGTCACCACCAAACAGATTTGGGTGAACCCCATTGCGATTCTGCCCTAGATAATCCCCCCACTTTTTAGCAACAACAGTTTCGGGATCGGAATCGTTTTTGAGGAACATGGCTTCCATTCCTCTTGTTTTCAAATCAAAACGATTTTTGTACCAATTACATTCAACATAATATCGAGAATGCTTTCTATCACACTGCTTACTGACAGAAGTGATATTCATCGGCGAATCAATCCAAATTTCTCTATTATTCCTATCATTCAAGTTAATACCAGCTTGCATCGCCAATTTTCGCAAGGCGTCACCATCCACCTTGGGAAATAAAGGTTCGCCCTCAGCATTTTTCACCTTTGTCAAGTTCGCCGCAACACGTGGACCACTTAATTTCAATTTCCACGGAGTTTCCGAAGACCTTTTCTGCGCCAATTTGGTCAAATCTTCATTAACATACAAATACTTGACCTCTTTATCTTTTTGAGGTCTGAAATCATCTATTTCCAAATTGTTATCCCGAAACAACTCGCTCAGAGCCCCCAGTGAAACCATTTTCGTTATTCCACGCTGGATTTTTCCATCGTGAGAAGAATCTCCCGATTCCACCACTTCAGCAAGTTCCGTTTTCTTGGCGCCATTTTTGCCCAAAACATTCATCGACAAGTCTCGTCTCTGGCATAGCCACATATCCTTGTCCATATAGCCAAGCGTTCCACCACTCAGAATGGTCATCAACGTCCGCAGACTACCGCGAACAGAAGTTGCAGGGACAATGACATCATTACCTATCTTTAACGCCTTATACTTAAAGTGTTTTCCTTCTTCTTTCTTGTTTTCGGAATCCATTGAAAGAAGTGGCGAAGCAGTTTCAACAGTCAGGTTCAAAACACCCGTATAACGCTTTTCGGTCGTGTTTTCATCCACCGTCAAAAACGAAGGATTATGGCGCTCTGGAGATTTATCCGGGAATGGGATAAATGTGTATGGATTATAAAACTCACTACCATAAGTCCTTACAGACTCATCTGTTTGCTTAAATTTTTCCTCTCGAGGGCGACGTTCTTGCGGGCGAGCATTCCAGCCCGAACCACGTTGGTCATTATTCCGAAAACCTCCTAAGCGATCATACTGAGGACGACGTTCATTTCTATCTCTAGGCGGATTATTAGCTTTAGATGTTTCGGCATTTTTTTCAGCACGATTCATTATCTTGTTCATGTTCAGCTTTGATAAATCACGCATAATTACACCTCCGCCTTTTGCACACCGAGTTCTGCAATATCAGACTCGATTTTATTTTTCAGTTCATCCCAGTTTTCAATTTCAAGCAAGCCACTTGCCTTGCTACTGCCGATAGAGATAATGCCCAAATGGATTGCAAGTAGCGTTTTTTTGAGCCATTCAAGTTCCTTAGCATTCGGAGCAACCACTGAAACATTCATTTCAAAAGCACAATTTCCGACTAGCACCTTACTAAAGAACAATGCCCCCTGCACTGTGCCACCCGAGAAACGGTCAACCGCAACGTGTGCGCGACTTTGCTCGCAATTTTCCTTCGGATTGGACAAGCAGTAAGCATCCGTGAAGTGAATTCGTCCACGTTTTTTTAGTGTACCGAACAAATCCAGAATCGGTTCTTCACCGGCACCATCTTTTACAGCAAGGCGGGTCATCCACGAACGGATTACACCCCTAAAGGACGAACCCGGAATTCGCCATTTCTTTGTGCCGTTGGCTTCGTAGACATATTGCGGAGCACAGGTATCGCCATCCAGGTTTTTACCATAGCCCACAGAAATGTCTTCACCACGAGGGATTTTGAACATTACTTTATAGTTTTTTACGAACTGCGTTGATTCGGCGCCAAAAGAAACAGGAGCACATCCAGAAAGATTTGGTTCCAAACCACTTCGGTCTGCATAGCGGACATCCTGCCACTTGGCAAAGCCATCTACCGTGGAACAATCAAACGCATAACATTTAACATCGCTTGCATCCATACGGCCAATACCACGATTACGGTTACCGCCTAACAGCAGTGTTGTCGCAAAGACACCTTCCAACGCACGCAAAATATTTTCAGCAGGTTGTTCATCTCGGGGAATTACATATATCAGCAACTGACCTTTCGTCTGTGGTGGCAACATTTCAACACCAAACAAAGCAGTATCAGCAACCGAGCCTGTCTTGCGATCCACCTGATTGTGCATTCTTGTTTCCGGAGTCTGTTCTCCCGCATTGAGAACCACATCCGCCACAACAATCTGCGAAGCCTTAAAATCATTCTTGCCTTCAAGTTTGTCGCCAAACCAGAAACAAATTGATTTATCAGGCACACCTGCTTCTCGTAAACCATTACGCAATACGCCTGCAAGCGAGGTTCCGCGAAGTACCGGCAAGCCCTCACCATTACGAGCAATCTCTATCGCATTTGCCCCACGACTTTCACCAGCCGCAAGGCCCTCGGGAAATTTAACGACACCAGAAATCCTATAATACTTGCCCATATTCTATTCCTCCGCGACTCTGAGATCATGCCAAACATTCAAAGCTGCCTTGACATAGGCCGAATCCTTTTCCAGAAGCGTTTCAATATCTTCCATCACAAACTTCCAACGGTCCCAAATGTTATCAGGTCGATGCAACTGCTTGTCGAAATACGCTTTTACCTCGACTTTATCAGCAGTTTTGTCTGCCGCAATTCGGGAAATCAATTGCGAAATCTGGCTTGCACTCAGCGGATTGCCGCTTCGCTGCGATGTTTTCCACAAGAGCCAGCCTTCCTTAGCAGCATCATTCGCCGATGCAACCGTTTTCTTTTCCGGATTCGGAATGTAACGGCTCTTCGCAATACTGGGGTGCGGAAGAACAGCACCAAAGCCGCGTTCCTTGCCGCCACCGATTCCCTTCAAAAATTTTTCACACAGGTTGTCTGGAATTTGCCTTAGGCTAAACACGGAACCCGGAGCAATCACCCTTTCAGCCTTTTGCAGACCGTTTTTATGACGGTTCCAACCGAAAAGGATACGAATAGAAGCAGAAGCCTTTTCAACCTCGCCCCAACCGGCACGTTCCACCATAGTTTTCAAAATTTCATCAGCAGATTCTGCGGTAATGTCAGAATCCACAAGAATAGGAGACTGCACGATAAATGCAGGGACTATCTTGTTATCCTTACTGGTCCTCGGCAATTCAACTGGCAAGGAGTTAACTTTTTCAACAAAGAGCTTACCTGTTCCACGAACCGTTCTTGCCTTGCCTATGGACACAACAGGATCCGTTCCAGGATTCTTTTCGTTGCCAAGCACATTTTCAAGCAAGCGGAACGCTTTTTCGGGCATCGCGGCAAAACCGACAAAACGCTTTTCGGCTAAGGATTCTACCGTGTAAAAAGCCCTTTCGTCACCAGAGGCGCCACCGTTTACAACACCATGGGCCGACAAATGGCGGGCCATATCGCCCGAACGCCAAAGAGTGACCTTGTCCGTTCCACCAGCAATCAACACGCCATCAGCCGATTTAATCGGTGCATTCTTGGGACACTTTTCCCATTGAAAAGGTTCTATCGTCTCGTCACAGAAATTGTAGGTATCGTTCGCATTGGCGAGCTTACTTATCTTGTGCGAGGCAGACGCCCATACAGAATAGCAACCATCAAATCCAGGAACATTCGGAACAGGAAGCAGCGGCCACGTCCTAAAATTTTCAGATTCAAACGCGGCCGTCGCTACAGCCGGATTCAGCGAATTGATCTTGGTCAAAATACAACCCTGTACCGCGCTTGCGGGAATCGCAAAACCAGAAACAATCGTGTTGTTACCTACAATGGGAAGTTCCGGTACGCAAATAGACGAATCGGCAACAAAGGACAGCTTGACAAAAACCGTTTCGTCGTTACCGACCGTGCAGCATTCCGATGAAGACGATTCTTGAACAGCAAAATCGTTCAGTGCGAGTAGTTCACGAAGGACCATTCCCGGAGTTCTCTTTTCGTCCGCAATCGAAACTACACAGGCTCCCGCCCCACGATTGCGTGAGCCGCCCACTTCGAACACGGAAAGCAGAGAATAACGAACAAGCAAATCGACGAATTTCGAATCCACATTCAGATGGACATGCCCGCTGAACTTGCTACCCGCCGAAATAGCCTCGTTGGTACGCAGCGAAGAATCCTTCGCCACGCCGTTCTCGTCTATCGCGGTTCGCGATATCAGCCTAGTGGCAGCTTCGCCGTCCACGCTCGCATCGGTCACCGAGAAGAGCGCACCGTTTTCGCGCAGGGCCCCCGGCACACCAAATGCGTCCAGAAATTTTTTCTTCTTGTCATCAGAAACGAACCCGGGCAAATCTTTCACGACTTGACGCATCAGTCCCTTTATGTGCGAAGCTGGAATCACGGGATTTCCGTCGACATTTCTTGCAACGAGACCATCTATCAAATCGGAGCCAAGTCCACTTGAAGTTTCCGCATCAGAAACCAACCGAATCGTATAACTTAAATTCAGCATTATGCAGTCTCCTTTTTCATTCGCACATTTTCTTCGCACAGCTGAATGGCGTCAATCACCGGTGTCGAACGGGTGTCGCCCTCGTCTTTCCAGCACGACCGCCCGCCCAGTTCATAACCTGATTCGGCAAGGTCCTGCGCCAGGTTATGCCTCTTTGCAATGGACGCGACAAACGCCAGACGGTCATAAAAGCCCTTGCGCATTGCTGGCAGCACCTTATGCAACTGAGAACGAGCAATTCCAGCGGCATCGCCTTCCGACTTAGCAGCATACCTGCTCACCAGCGGCTCCACAACGGTTTCATAATCCTTCAGGGTATAGGGCCTTTGAGTCAGCTTAATCGTCATATTCAAATCCCTATCATGGAACATCAGTTCGCGCTGACGCCTTGCAGCAGGACTATCAATAACGGAGTCTGTTACAAATTCCCAGTCAAGGCAAGGTTCGGCCGGTTTTCCATCAACAGTCGTCTTTCTGCCTCGACTTTTCGCACTCGCCAAAAGCGATTCGGCAAAGTCAATCGCCGTATGCAACGGGAGCGAGACCGGGCAGAACAGGACTCCCGCCGAGATCGTAATTTCGCCACCTGTCGCAGGCCAAGCCTCAGGCGTTTTCTTTGAAAATTCGTTGAACTTCGCAATAACGGTCTTTACAAAAAGCATCGCATACGACACATGGCAAATCACCGAAATATCGTCGCCACCAACAATAATTGGGCGAATCGGCAGAACGACATCCTCGCCCACCAGCGAACCGTCATCGTCCTTTGTTCCTGACCATGCATCAATTACAGCAAGAATACCGGTCTTGGTCGCTTCGCGGGAGCAACAGTCAATCGCCTGACTCATAGTCCGCAACCATGCCGTCATTTTTTCGGGAGCTTCGCCCTTGAGCGATTCCGATTTCTTGCGCAATTGTGACCCCATGTC
The DNA here is from genome assembly GCA_001603905.1 of Fibrobacterales bacterium Fibro_02. Classification (GTDB taxonomy): domain Bacteria; phylum Fibrobacterota; class Fibrobacteria; order Fibrobacterales; family Fibrobacteraceae; genus Fibrobacter. Next base: position 19,227 of record LVAE01000082.1, on the reverse strand, counting down.
ATTGCCATCCATGCAAATGACCGCCCAACGATTCCTGTTCCCCAAAGCCTTCGCGCCCTTGCGACCATCCTCGTCGTTGGCACCATTCTCAGCAAGAGCACTTACATTATGGAAAAACTGGCCGTCCTTGTAGCGTTCCAAATTCGCCGGCCATTGCATGCTCTTGAGTAAGTCGTTTTCGTACCAGCGGAAAGTCTTTTCTCCGCGCTTGTACAGTCGTTTTTTCACAACCCAATGCGTATCGCCATTCGTTACCGGATAAAGGCCGCTCGTCGGGCAGGGCTGCCCCTCCAAGGATTCAGGAATAAACGGATAGACCTCCGTGGCGTTACGGCTTGCCTCCAGATAATCTTCATCTAGCCCAAATCGGATGTCCAGCCCAATCTTGTGAGCTTCTTCCATAATCATCTTTTTCAAGCTATCGCTCACCGCATCGCCATCGCAGGTAAATGAGCCCTTGCCGCCACCGGCATACAACAATTCACAGCCCGCACATTTCAGCGACGGGATCGTCACTCTATCAAACTGGTCGATCAGAGCACTTCCGCCAATGATGTATTTCAGTTTGGGAATTCTGAAAATGAAGGACTGAATTCCTCGGATATCGTAACAAAGGTACATACCATTTCCTTTTTAAATTTACATTCAAAAATATATACTAAAAATACAGAAATGTATACAAACACCTTATTTTTTTTCAGAGTTTCACATTATTCCAACCTGGAATATTCACACAAATGAACATTGAATCCCAAAAGTTCCACTTTCTGGAACCCTGAAAATTTCAATCTGTGGAGAACTTACTGCCAAGAGTATATTTGCTTAAAAAGGATACCCTATGGCAAAATCTGAAACTTTCACATTCATCTGCGACAAATGCCAAATTGAGACCGAACTGCCTAAATTTCTCGTAAAAACAATGCAGCACTGTCCTTTCTGTGGGGCCCGGCACAATCCGCCCATTGACGAGGTCCAGAAGAATATCAAATTTTCCATCTACTCATTCATCGATGATTACGGCATGGATTTTGTTATTGACACCATCCGGAGCATTAAAATTGAGGAAGGAGCCAGCGCTTGGGACACCCTCGTGAAGGAATACTACCAGGATAAGTGAATCAGCAAAGCCTTGACCACTCCTCATTAATATTATATATTCCCTCTTGTAGATTCCGACAATCCTGCTGACACCGAGAAAATGACGCCGACGGCGTCCGTATCATAGTCTCAGCCATCGTTTCAAGCAAGCTTGAAACTGCGACTCTCGACTCAGTACTATTCAGGGCAGGAAGTTTCACTATCTGCTTGAGGTCGTCACTCTTTGCGCAGTTGACCACATCGCAAATTGCGACAGTTGCCCTGCAGGGAACCGGCCCTGTGGCTATCAACGTAGAGCACCGTCTGGCGTGCATTATTCGCCTGACGTAAAACAATCAGTCATTCAACTGGTTTGCGAGCGGCAACCGTATGGTGCCGCAGGTGTTCTACGTCCCAACATTTTCCGTTTGCAAGCCAAAACCAAAAAACTTTCAAACGGAGATTATGATGATTCGTAAGCCCCATGATTCCTTCTTTCGCTGGCTATTTGCCATAGTGGCCCATCTTCATTCACTGCTCAAACTTGCTGAAAATTTCAACTGCGAAATCGCCGAATTTCTCAAGGCGGTGAACCTTGATACGCTGGTGCGTATTCCCGACTCGTATTCGGAGGTGGATGATACTGGCGAGGCGGATCTCGCCTTCCGCGTGAACGTTTCCACGGGGGCGCCCCTGATTGTCGGAGTCCTGTTGGAACACAAGTCCGGACGCGATTCGAATGTCTTTGAACAGATTGCCGATTACGTGCATTCCGTTATGAGGATTTACGACAAGACTCGCGCGTACAGCGGAATCCCGACAATGACTATCATCATTTACAATGGCCCCACTAATTGGAACCCCCTCGATAAGCTCGAAGACGGGTATCCCGAATTCTTCCGCGGTAGGGTTCTGCCTTTCCGGTGTGCATTCGTGAATGTGGCAGACATTCCCGATAGCGCATGTTTCGCGTGCGACGACATCGCGACGGGGATGGGCGTGATTGCAATGAAATATGCATTCAACGAGCAGAAAATCAAGGAAATCTTGCCGAAATTCGCAGACGCCCTGCGCAAGATGCCGCACTACGAGGCCTCTTGCCTTCTGCATAAAATTAGTGTATATTTAGCAGAGTACCTCAGTGAAGAAGTGCAAAAGGAGCTTGATATGGCATTCGTAAGTGTGGGACAGAAATACGGGTTCGTCAGTGCCGGCGATGTTTTCCGTCAGCGGATTGCCGATGAACGCAAGAAAGCAGATGAAGAGCGCAAGAAGGCGGAAGATGAGCGTGCGAAATCCGAAGCCGAGAAGCTGAGCACCGCCCGCGGGCTCCTGGAAGATGGCGTTGCGATGGATATGCTTGTACGCAGGTTCAACTTGACTGAAGAGCAGATCCGCGGGAAATAATTACTCAAACAGCCCCCAAATGAACGGGGGCTCTTTAAGTCCCCACCCTAAAACTGCTTCAGCAGCTTGATTCTCTCGGGGGTATCGGGATGCGTGCAGAACATGATGTTCGCCTTCGCGATGATGCCCTTAAGTTTCATATCGTTGTCGAATTCTTCGTCGGGGTGGATGATGTAGAGCTGCGCCACGTCGCTACGGCGCACGGTGTCGAGGCCCGGATAGTCCGAAATTTTTTGCAGGGCAGAGGCGAGCGCCCACGGGTCGCCACAGAGTTCGGCGCCGCCCGCATCGGCCACGTACTCGCGGGAACGCGAAATGGCAAGGCGCGTGAGCCAGCTGAACAAGTAGCCGATCGTACTCCAAATCAAAACAAGAATCAGCGCAAAGATGATGATGACTCCGCCGCTTCCACCGCCGCGCCTACTGCGGGAATGGTTGCGGGGGCCGCGGAGCATTGCCGAAAGCAGTTTCATCGACACCATCTGAATGGTCGAAAAAATTCCCACGAATACGATGCACACCACCATGAGTCGCGTGTCGCGGTTCTTGATATGCGTGAGTTCATGCCCCACGACAGCGGCAAGTTCAGCATCGTTTAATTTGTCTATAAGTCCGGTCGTGAGCGTAATTGTAAACGAGGGAATATCGATTCCGCTCGCAAACGCGTTCAGGCCGTTATCCTCGACGATGTTGATCTGCGGCATCTCGATGCCGCCTGCAATGCAGAGGTTCTCGACAATGTTGTAGACGCGCAGGTTATCCTTGCGCTCAAGGGGTTTCGCATGCGTCGCATGGCGTATAATGGCGGTATTCGCGCAATAGGCGATAATGAACCACACGCCGACAATCTGCAATGTGTAAGGAAGCACCTCCCAAAAACTATGCCGCACTTCGGGCCAGTGCAGAATGCCGTACTTCATATATGTGGCGTGGCCTTCGGGGCACCCGCCTTCGACAATCGGGCAGAGTACGCCAAAAAAGTCCAGACATAAAATGACTGCAAACACCATCACCAAAATAATAAGGGGGAACAGGCACAGCAGCAAGATGCTGTTGCGGTTGTTCCGCCAAATCTGGGTCTGGATACCGACGTATTTCATTGAAGGCGCTCGCGCCCAGTCACCCTAGAACTTCACCTCGGGAGCCTTGTTAAGCGCATCGCGGCTTTCAGTAGCCTCGTACATGGACACGCGACGGAATCCGAACATTCCCGCAACGATGTTGCTCGGGAAGACTTCGCAGGCGTTATTCAGTTCGCGGGTCGTAGAATTGAAGAAGCGGCGGGCGGCAGAGAGTTTGTTCTCAATGTCGGCGAGTTCGTTCTGCAACTGCAGGAAGTTCTGGTTCGCCTTGAGCTCGGGGTACGCCTCGAGAGAAATGCGGAGCCCTGCAAGCGCACCGGAAAGAGCCTTGTCGGCAGCGACCTTTTCGTCGACGGTCGTCGCACTCATGGCGGCGGCACGGGCAGCGGTCACCTTCTCGAGAGTTTCCTTTTCGTGCCCTGCATAGCCCTTGACCGTATTCACCAGCTGCGGCACCAGGTCATAGCGCTGCTTGAGCTGCACGTCGATATTCGCAAAGGCGTTCTCGCGGTTGTTGCGTAGCTTCACGAGTCCGTTGTACATCATGATAAACCAGACGACGAAGACAACCGCCACGATAGAAACGACCAGTCCGATAGTCATATTCAACTCCTTTTTAATTTCTTACAAAGAAATGTATATAAAACGAACGCGACCCCGTAGGACCGCGTTCGCTAGTTGAGATAGAATAAGCTTCAGAATCTAGTCTTGGATGCGGGTCCAGTTAAGGATACCCTTCTTGACTAGGTAGATGTAGCCCGCTTCGAGGATAACCAGGAAGCCGAGCAACACGAACAGCAGGTCCCAGCCGCCCTTCAAGAACTGGACGGTCCAGGGGTAGAGGAACGCCACTTCGAGGTCGAAGACCAGGAACAGCATGGCGACCATGTAATACTTGACGGGATAACGTTCACCCGAGGTGCCGGACACATGGGCCACGCCACATTCATAGGAAGTTCCCTTGATGGAAGTTCCCTTGATTTTACCCGGATGCAAGAACCAGTTTGCGACCAACAGAGCCGTAGGCACGACAAGAGCCAGAACCACGAGAATGGTAATGGCAAAGGTAGTATCGAAAATCTCAACGTTCGTCATAGTGAGGCAAAACATAGTAAAAATCTTTTTGCTAGTGAAGTGCTAAAATGTAAACTATATTTGCAAACATGAAAAAGATCACTACATTTTTGGGATGTGTGGGTGTGGTGTGCTTGATTTCGGGTTGTTCGTCGGATTCTGACGATCTGGAAAAGATCGTGCTTCCCAGCCAACCCACCGCCAATGTGGCATCTTCCAGCAGCTCGAATTCCACCATCTCTTCCGCGACTGCAGCTACTAGTAATTCTTCTAATTCCGGCGCCAGCAACCCAACATCTTCGGGAAACCAGTCGACCGATTCGCCCAGCGATACCGTTCATAAAGAAGTCGTCATTAAGTCCGAGCTGGATGATTATCCCGACCCCTATTTCAGCAGCGGCGTTTTCTGCTGGAGCGAAGAATGTGAAAAGGAATGGGCAGGCAAGTCCTCTGCCTCCGCGCCCAAGTCCAGCTCCTCGATGACCATCGACATCGGCATGTCCGTCGAGGCGCCGGTTCCGCCGACCATTGTAGGGAACCAGATGATCGACCAACGTGACCAGAACGTCTACAACCTGGTCAGTATCGGAGGCAAGCTCTGGATGGCCTCGGACCTAAAATACGCCACGGCCGATGGAAGCGTATGTTACGAAAGCAGCGACGCCAACTGCAAGACCTATGGACGTCTCTACACTTTCGCCGCAGCCCAAAAGGCCTGTCCCACCGGATGGCGCCTGCCTAACAGGGCGGAGGCTCAAGCCGCAATCGAAGCAACCAATATGCCATGGAGCTTTTCGGGACGTTGCTCGGGAAGCGACTGCAAATATGCCGACGGCATGGGATTCCACTGGACCGCGGCCGCGCAACAAGATGGCGACAAGATGAATGTCGACCAATGCTCCGGAAGCACCGCAGTCATCATCGTGGAAAAGAACCCCGATTCCGACTACGCTGCAGAACCGGCCAATTTCTTCCAGGTGGATTGCCAGGCAAAGCTCTTCAGCGTCCGCTGCGTCGAAGGCGAATAGCCTCGCCACAGAGCCGACACCGGCGCATATCCAAGTCGCTCCGACCAAGGAACGCCGCATAAAAACTAAAAGACCCGGACTCAAGTCCGGGTCAAATTTTTTTCTGCTAGAACGGGAACCTACACACCGCCGAGGCGGTCCATGCCCTCGTCCAGGAGAAGCGATACGTTCTCGATTTCCTTTTCCATCTGGTCATGGTAAATCTTCGCACGGGAGAGCTGCTTGCGCAGTTCCATATTCTCCGACACCAGCTCCACTGCCAGAAGCGCAAGACGCTTGCGGTTGTCCATCTGGAACTTCGCCGAACGGGCGAAGCGCTGGTCGATGTTGCTTACGATTTCCGCAAGGTCCGCATCGGGCAAGTCGGTGCGAATCTGGATTGTCTCCTGCGCTACGGAAACATTTACCGATCTCAAAGGTTCGATACTAGCCATTACTTTATTCCCACGCCGAATGGATCATCGTCCATCAGCATCCTTATCCGAAAAAACTTGTCTGCGAGCCCTCCTGCTTGCTCGCGAACAGGTCGTTGTCTTTTTCGTCTGCACTGTGAACTTCGATGGTCGGGACGTCGTCCTCGGTTTCCTGCGATACGGATTCGTCCACCTGCGGTTCTTCCACAACCGCTTCTGCAGATTCATCGGCAACCTGCTCTTCGGCAGCGGCCGGTTCCTCTGTCGGAACTTCGGTAAATTCATCTTCCGTCGGCGCAGTTTCGGTGGCAGCCTCGGCGGCGGGCGCCATTTCGTCGCCCTGGTCGAGCTCGATGTCGGTACCCAGTTCGTTTTCGATGGTCGCCACGAGCTGGTTGAACTTCTCCTGGGCCTCGGCAATTTCGTCGTTCTGCGCCTGCAGCTGTTCGTTCAGGCCTTCGATCGTGTTGTTCTTCTCGTTGAGCTGCGTCATGAGCGAGGCGATGGTCGCATCCTTCTCGATAATCTGTGCGTTGAGCGCATTCAGGAGTTCGGACTTCTCGTTCACCTGGCCGTTCAGCAGGTCGGCGTTGGAGTTCAGTTCCTGCACCTTCGCGTTCAGGCTTTCGATGCAGCCGTCCTTCTCGATAAGCTGCTGGCCGAACACGTTGATTTTCTCGTTGAGTGAAGCGAGTTCGGCGTCTTTCTGGTTCAGCATCTCGTCCTGGGCGTTCACCTGGTTCGCACGGGCGTCAAGGGCAGCCTTGCAGTCGGCGAGGTCGCTCTTGGCGGCCTCCAGCAACAGAGACTTGTCCTGGGCCACGGCCTGTGCCTGCGACAGCTCGCGCTTGATTTTTGCATTTTCTTCCTTGAGGGTGCGGACCATTCCCAGGACTCCCTCGATTTTCTGGGACAACATGCTCACTTTTTCTAAATTCATCTTTGCTCCGATTTCCATTTTGGAACTTTTACATTATTAAGATAACTAAATTTTTGCATAAAAGCCAAATGATTTCTGTAAATGAACATATACAGCGAAGGCTCTCGGAGCTGCCCGACCGCCCCGGCGTTTACATCATGAAGAACGCCCAGGGGAAAATCATTTACATCGGCAAGGCGAAAGTGCTCAAGAACCGCGTGCGCAGCTACTTCGACGGCAGCGAACACAACGGTCACCGCGCGGCGACACTCATGCTCCCCTTTATCCGCGACATCGAGTGGATTATCACCGAGAGCGAGCAGGAGGCGCTAATCCTCGAAGCGAACCTGATCCGCAAGCACACGCCCAAGTACAACGTGCTCCTGAAAGACGACAAGCACTTTCCGTACCTCGCGTTCTCGGTCAAGGAACCCTTCCCGAGGCTCACGCTCTCGCGCTCGGTCAAAAAGGACGGCCGCCAGTACTACGGCCCCTATATGGGCTCCCGCGTTATAGACAAACTAATAGACCTCGGCGCAAGGCTTTTCAAGTTGCGGGAATGCTCCATGGAACTGCCCGCGAAGCGACCCGTACGTCCCTGCCTCAACTACCATATCGGCCGCTGCAGCGCCCCCTGCGCGGGGCTCATCAGCCAGGAAGAATATGCCAAGGATGTCGCCAACGCAAGGCTCATGCTCGAAGGCAAGCGCGACGACCTGATCGACCAATGGCAGCGCGAAATGGAAGAGGCTAGCGCGAACCTGGACTTTGAAACCGCGATGAAAAAACGCGACGCCATCCAGGCGCTACAGGCGACGGGCACGCACCAGAAAACCGATACCAGCGACCCGAACCTTTCCCTGGACGTGGTGACGCTCCGGCGTAACGGCGACATGGCCGCGGCGGTGATTCTCGAGTACCGCAAGGGCGTGCTCATGGGACGCAGGCACTACCGGCTCGAATGCAAGCTCGAAGACGACGAGACGGAAATCTTCAGGCAGATGGTGCTCCCGTGGTACATGGAGGATCCCCTGATTCCTGCCGAAATCGCGACCGACATCGCGCTCCCCGACGACAAGGAGGAACTCGAGGCGGCGCTCAGCAAGCAGGCGGGGCGAAAGGTACAGTTCACGGTTCCCCAGCGCGGCGAAAAGCTAGGCTTCCTGAGGCTCGCCGGTGCAAACGCCGACATGATCCTCGTGGAAATGCGCGCCGAGGTGCAGAAGTACAGCGAAATCGACCAAAGCGTTTTCGAGCTACAGAAGGTTCTCGGACTGAAAAAGACTCCGTTCCGCATCGAGTGCGTGGACATTTCACACCTCAGCGGAACCAACACCGTGGCAAGCCTCGTGGCCTTCAAGAACGGGCGCCCCGACAAGAGCAACTACCGCAAGTTCATCATCAAGACCGTCGAAGGAGTCGACGACTTCGCGAGCATGCGCGAGGTGATGACCCGCCGCATTAAGCGCCTTGAAAACGAGGGCGTGCCCATGCCCGACCTGTGGGTATGCGACGGCGGCAAGGGCCAGGTGGACGCCACGATGCAGATTCTGAAAGAGCTCGGCCACGATCAGGATTTGCCACTCATCGGCCTCGCGAAACGCCTCGAAGAAATCGTGTTCCCCGACGACCGCAAGAGTATCGTGCTGCACCGCACAAGCCCCGCGCTAAAGCTGTTGCAGAACGCCCGCGACGAGGCGCACCGATTCGCCATCACCTACCAACGCAGCAAGCGCAAGAAGGACCTCGAAGTCGAATGGCTCAAGATGCCTGGCGTCGGACACGAGACCCGCATCAAGATTCTCTCGAAGTACCGCAGCGCCGAAGCCTTCATGGCGGCCCCGCTCGAAGATATCGAGCTGCTGCTCGGCAAGGTCCGCGGCAACAACCTCCGCGAAAAAGTCGCCGAATACTGTGCCGAATTTATAAGACCCGACTATGAAAAACAGGACGCCGGCACCCCCGCCGAACCCGATGTCAGCGAAAAATAATACTCCAAAGTGGAATAGGGCCCATTTGTCTACAAACGCCCTTTAAACCACAAATTCGCCAATTACCGAAAACAAATATTTACGAGATGAGATTTTTACAAAGCCGTCAAAAAAAATTTCATTTTTACTCTTGTTTTTGTGCATCAAGTTGGGTATATTACGATTAGGCATCCCACGGATTAACGCCCGATCTAACAGTATTATCAAAGCTCGTCGCTCTTGGTGTTCAGTTTAGGCGCGCTCCGACGCGAAAAACAAACCACCGAGGCACTGCTATCATTTTTAATGAAGTAGTTTCGAGTGTTCCACCGTGGCGGATGCCCTTTTTTTATTCATAGAAAACGGCAACGCGACCGACAATCCAAAAAAAGCTATCTTTGCACCGCTATTTGCAACGATGGAGTTTTTATGGCCTCTGAAAATGCGATTATCGAACGTGCCGAAATGTACCTGCGCAAGCTTTCCTGCGGAATCAACCCGCTGACAGACGAAATCCTGCCCGAAGGGGATTCCTGCAAGCAGGAACGCATCAGCAAGTGCCTCGCCTACGTGGCCTCCCTGTTGCAACAGCAGCTGAACCATGACCAGGTCGCCCCCATCGTCACCGAAAAGGCGCCCCGTCCCGCAAAGCGCGCGCCCAAGCCCCAGATGCAGGAACTTTCGATCGACGCCGAATCGCTCAAGCGCTACCGTTTCTTCGACTACCCGGTCTCTATTTCGCGCGTGGTACGCAACATCAACGAACTCCTTCCCGACAACATGAACCACCTGCTCTATGCCGACGTGGCGAATTTCCTGGTGCAGGAAGGAATCCTCTCGAGACAGGTCGCCGAAGACGGCAAGGAAGCGAACCTGCCCACGCCCGTCGGCGAAACCTACGGATTCGAGAAGGGCGAATCGGACCTGCGCGGACACCACAACATCTACACGCAATGCTGGCAGCAGGCGCAGCAGTACATCCTGGACAACATCCAGAAATGCGTCGCCATCGCTAACGAGCGCTTCGCGAACCGCAAGGCCAACCAGGACGAATGGGAAGAAAAACCCGCCCGCAAGGCCAAGCAGAAATTCCGCGTGACCGTCGAGGAACTTGGCAACTACCCGACCGACGACACGCCCGTTCCCGTAAGCGAAATCGCACGCCGCCTGAACGCGCTCGTCCCGGACAACATGGAACGCATTTACTACAAGGTCATCCGCGACTGGTACGTGGCCGGAGGCTACCTTGAACTGAAAACCTCCCCCGAAGGCCGCGTCGCCTACCTGCCCACCGAAAAGGGTTCGCTTGCGGGCCTCATGGTGGAATCGCGCACCGGCAAGGACGGCGAACTCTACGACGTAGTGATGTACGACATCAAGGCCCAGCAGCTTTACCTAGACCACCTCGCCAAGCAGGACGAGCCGAGCGAAAGCGAACAGGCGTAGCGACACGCAACGGCGAAAAGCCTTTCCTGCGTCAAAGGACATTTGCATATACAAAAAAGTTGCCGTTTCCTGCGGCAACTTTTCGCTTTTCGAACTTGGAATAAATCCTGGATTCGACTCTACGAAGCCTTCTTGCGACTCTTGCGGGAAGAAGCCTCGCCTGCATCGCCAGAATTGGCTTCAAGCGCGACAGTCTTTCCGGCGGATTTCTTTTCGGGAGCCTTGAGACCGTTCTTCACGATTTCGGCGGTCACCACGAACTCCTTCTTGCCAGAGCCTGGCATCTCGAACATCGCACGCTGCAAGGTCTTTTCCATCACGGAACGGAGCCCGCGGGCACCCGTCTTGCGGACCATCGTCTCGCGGACGATTTCCTTGAGGGCGTCATCTTCGAACTTGAGCTCGATCCCGTCCATTTCGAACAGGCTCTTGTACTGCTTCACGAGAGCGTTCTTCGGCTGGGTCAGGATGTTGAGGAGGGCTGCCTCGTCGAGTTCCTCGAGGGCGACAGCGACCGGCAAGCGACCCACGATTTCGGGAATCAGACCGAACTGGATCAGGTCATCGGGTTCGAGCATCTTGAAAAGTTCGCTGAGCGAATTTTCCTCGGCACTGCGGATGTCGGCACCGAAGCCCATTCCGCCGGTGTTCACGCGGCGGGAAATAATCTTGTCGAGCGTCTCGAAGGCGCCACCGCAAATGAACAGGATGTTCTTGGTGTTCACCTGCACGAGCGGCTGTTCCGGATGCTTACGGCCACCCTTCGGGGGAACGGCCGCGACGGTACCTTCCAGGAGCTTCAGAAGTCCCTGCTGCACGCCTTCGCCACTCACGTCGCGAGTAATGGAGGGGTTGGCAGTCTTACGTGCAATCTTGTCAATTTCGTCGATGAAGATAATGCCGCGTTCAGCGCGGGCCACGTCATAGTCGGCAGCCTGCAACAGGCGAACGATGATGCTGTCCACGTCTTCGCCCACGTAGCCCGCCTCGGTAAGCACGGTCGCGTCGGCAATGGTAAAGGGAACGTCCAGGAAACGCGCCATCGTCTGCGCCAGAAGCGTCTTTCCCGAACCCGTCGGGCCCACCAGCAGCAGGTTCGACTTCTCGACTTCCTGCGCGTCGGGGTGAGCTTGTTTGTAACGCAGACGCTTGTAGTGGTTGTACACCGCTACGGAAAGGGCGGTCTTCGCCTGGTCCTGGCCGATCACGTATTCGTCCAGGTGCGCCTTGATTTCGGTCGGGAGCGGAAGCGGTTTCGAAGACACCTCGGCAGCGGCAGATTCCTGCCTTGCACGGGCACGGTCTTCCTCGATAATGCGGTTACACATGGTAATGCAGTCGCTGCAGATCTGCACGCCTGCACCCGTAATCATCTTCTCGACGCGTTCGGCGGGCTTGCCGCAAAAGCTGCAAGTCACCGTCGGGTGGTTCTTCCCGCTACGATACATTAAATTCCCTCTTTACGCGGAACAAAGATTTCGTCGATGACACCGAAGGCCTTGGCTTCTTCGGGACCCATGTAGAAATCGCGGTCCGTCTTTTCGCGGACTTCGTCAATCGACTTGCCCGTGTGCTTCGCGACGATCTCGGTCAGGGTTTCCTTGGTACGCACGATTTCCTTCGCGGTAATCTGGATATCCGTAGACTGACCGGTAGCGGCACCGGACGGCTGGTGAAGCATGATGCGGGAATGCGGCAAGGCATAGCGCTTGCCCTTGGTTCCCGCGGCAAGGAGCACGGCGGCCATCGAGGCGCAACTGCCGATGCAGATGGTCGCGATATTCGGGCGCACGTGCTGCATGGTATCGTAAATGGCAAGCCCTGCCGACACGTAACCACCCGGGCTGTTGATATACAGCGTGATATCCTTTTCCGGGTTCTCGTATTCAAGGAAAATCAGCTGGGCCATGACGTTGTTTGCCACTTCGTCATTGATCGGCGTGCCCAGGAAGATAATGCGTTCCTTGAGGAGGCGGGAGTAGATATCGTAGGCGCGTTCACCGCGTCCGGTGGTCTCTATGACGGTAGGGATGATCATTCAGTTTACCTCTTACTTGTTTTCTTCGGCGGCCGGGCGGATACCGACGATAAAGTCGGCAGCCATCTGGACGCGCAGTTCGTCACGCAGCTGGTTGATGCGGCCGGACTGGCGGAAGTGGCCCTTCAGTGTTTCGAAATCCACATGGTAGGCCTTTGCCATTTCCTGCAGGCGAGCGTCAACGGCAGCCTGGTTCGGACGAATCTTTTCCTTTGTTGCAATAAAGTCGAGAATGCGATGCTTCTTGATTTCGCGGATAGCTTCCGGAGTGAGGCCGTTCAGCTGTTCTTCGGTCGGTTCCACCACGTCCTGTTCGCTCTGGGCGTTGCGGTTCAGCGTCCACTTGATGAGGTCGTACACGCGGGACTTCGGCACTTCGAACGGGTTGGCTTCGATAATCTTGTCGAGAGCTTCGTTGATGGCCTTGTTCTTCGCGGCGTCCTGCTTCTGGTTAGCGAGACCTTCGGCGAGGTTCTGCTTGAGTTCCTCGACGTCCTTCACGCCAATCTGCTTGCAGAATTCTTCGTCCATGGTCGGCGGAACGATTTCGCGCACGTCGGTCACTTCCACCTTGAACTGGGCGGTCTTGCCGCGGTAGCGTTCGTCCTTGTGGTCATCCGGGTACTTGAAGTTGATTTCCTTGGTTTCGCCGGCATTTGCACCGGTGAGGCCTTCGTCGAATCCCGGAGAAGCGGACTGGCCGAGGAGGCTACGGAATTCCTTGTTTTCCGGGAGTTCCTGCTTTTCGCCGTCGATCACCACTTCGAGATAGTTACCCACGACCACGTCGCCCTTCTTGGCGGCACGGTCCACATGTTCGTCCTTGCTCCACATCTGCATCAGACGGTCGTATTCGGCCTGGACTTCTTCTTCGTGCACAGCCGTATCGGGAACGGTGATGCCCGTGTCAGCATAGCCCTTGATGTCGATTTCCGGATCCATTTCGACTTCGACCTTAAGTGCGATGTCGTTTTCCTTGTCGTCCTTGAAATCCACGACCTTCATCTGGCCCACCGGAATGATGTTGGCGTTCTTGAGCGCTTCCTGAACGAGCTTGTTCACGACTTCGTCCACGGCTTCCTGACGGATAGCGCCGCCAAACTGCTTGAGGACCATAGCCTTCGGCACCATGCCCTGACGGAAACCCTTCATGGTGACCTGCTTCTTGTACTGGTTCAGCTTCTTTTCGAAGGGGGCAGTGAGGTCCGCCTGCGGGATGGTGATTTCGAGGGTGCGCACGGTTGCGCTTGTTTCTTTGATTTCTACGCTCATGATGAACTCCGAGAGTCGGTTGAAAAGAGTAATGAAAAACATGCGAGAGGAGGGAGTCGAACCCTCACACCGAAGTGCCAGATCCTAAGTCTGGTGCGTCTGCCAATTCCGCCACTCTCGCGATTTTGCACCCAAAGATACAAAATCTCGAAGACATGCAAAGCGGAAACATCTATTTTATGGCACGTTGCAAGCGTTTAGGAACATTAAAATCGGCGTTTTCATTTCTCTGGTCAACATCCTCATCCAGGGGGTGTCCGTCCTTGTACAGAATATTATCGCCAATAATCTCGGAATTGTCAAATTCGGATCGTTCGGAATTTTACAGAGCGACTACACCATCTTCTGCGCCCTCGCCGATTTCGGCATGGCGACGCTGATTCTCGCCTTTTTCGGGAAACGCGCCACCCAGGGGAATCTCTTCAGGAACGTCCTGCAGCTCAGACTCTCCATGACCGCCTTTGCCGCACTGGCGATGGCAGTTTTCGCATGTACCGTCCGCAGGGACAGCGACATCTTCGAAGGGGAACTGATCCTTGCGCTCGGGCTCCTTTTCCAGCACGCCTTCTTTGACTGGTTCTTCATCTGCGGCCACTTCTGGAAAAAGCTCCTGCTCTCGAAAATACTCCATACGGTTTCGTACTGCACCGTCATGGGAATCGCCCTGTGCGTCTTCAAGTTCGACACGATTCCCTCCATCGCATGCGCCATGATCATCGCGGCACTCCCCGCATTCGGTTTCGGTGTCGGCCAGGCGTTCACCCTGAAGGTCCTTCAGGTCGGCATACACACCTTCCGCTTCTTCAGGCTCATGTTCAAGGCGGCCTGTCCCTATGCGCTGTCGAGCCTCGCAAGCTTCGCCTACCTGCCCGTGGGCCTCTACACGGTCGCCCACTTCGCCTCCCCCGAATTCCTGGGCGCCTACAACTTCTCGCACAAGCTGGTCATCCTCGCCTCGGGACTCATGGTACACTTCATCTCGTCGAGCCTGATTACGCTGCACCAGACCGACAGCCGGATACTCCACCTGCGCGACCAGGCCACCTTCACGCTGTTTATCGTCATGGTGACGACCCCCTTCTGGCTTTTCCCGCAGTACACACTCCGCCTTGTTTTCTTTGCAGCCCCCTGGACCCCCGACGTGCTCGAGACAAGCTGCCACTGCCTGCGAATCCTCGCCTGCTCGCTCATACTGCAGGCCACCCGCATGGGCATGATCTCGACACTTCTTAAGGAAAAATGCACCTGGCTCTACGGCGCCATGATTACCGCGGGTGGGCTCCTGAACATCGCCGTCTGCATTGTCGGGGCACCCCGACTCCCGTCCGCCTATCTCCCGGTGCTAACGCTCACTGGCGACCTGTTGCTCAGCCTGCAACTTGTCGCTTACTTTGTCCACAACAGACGCATCCGCTGGTAATCTCTTTTTCGGCAATTTCCAGGCGCAGGCCGTCGTCACGGCAAACACGAGCATTCCCCAGATACAGTAGATGCCCTGCTTGTAGCCCGACGTAAAGAACCACCAGCCGACAAAGTAGATGAAGAACGAATAAAGTGCCACCTGCCTCGGCGAATACGGGCCGCACAGCTTGAGGTACAAAAGGGTAAGCCCCATGCCGCACAGCAGCGGGAAAAAGAACACGCCGAACATGAAGAAGTCCTTGTAGACATCCCAGAGGTAGTTCACCGTATTGAACCCGTAGACCTTCTGTACGCGCTCGTTGAACGCATCGTCCCAGCGGAAACTCTGCCTGAAGCTGCCGCTCACGCGGGCGTACTCGAAAATTCCATGGAAAAAGTCAATGCCGTAGGTGTGCGGATGGATCTCCCTGTCGGGCGGGGAATTGACCGCATAATCCAGGTTCCAGTAATTGTTCGCCACGTACATGTAAGGGAGCTTCATCACCACGTCCATGGCCTTGCCCTGGACATCGCTGCCGCCATACTGCGCACGCACGCTACTGATACCCACGAAGGCCGCGATAGCAAGGACGAGGAAGACGCTGATCACCACCGGCGAAATGCGCTTGTACAAGAAGTTCATCAGGATAATCAGGAAGCCCACATTGAAGAAGAGGGCCGTTCGGTTCGGATAGGCGCAAAAGTTGAGAGCGATCGTGAAGAGCACCATGAACTTCGAGATAATGCGCACAATCCTGTCGTCATTGAACTTCTTGAAGGCGGCGACCCCGAAAAGCAGCACCGACAGGGGGCCGCTACTGACCAGCAGGGCATAGTAGCCGTAATTGATATCCTTCGACATCCACTTGGCCGGATCGGGCGTAAAGACAAGCAGGTTCCCGGCCATCTGCACCACGCCAAAAACGCCGATGGCAAAAGCAAAAAAGGCCAAAAACGAGAACACCAGATGCAGCCGCCAGTTGTAGTTCCTCGGCGGCGTAGGCTGGGCGATATCGCAGGGAATCCGTTTCGACTTGGCGAACAGCTTCACCAGGAAACTTCCCGTACAGAACGAAAGCATCCCAAGAATCCAGATCATCCAGGTCTTGGGCTTGAAATCCGTCATCGCCACGTCGAGACGCAGGTACGAAATTCCGAGAGTGATACTCTGCGAAAAGACATAGACGGTAATGGGGCTAAAGAAATCCTTCTTGAACCAGATCGCCTGCACCAGACAAAAAAGGGACAGTGCAAAGGCGAATACCGACTCCGGATATTCCATTACCCAGGAGAACATCAACTATCCCTTGGACTTCCTGCGGAAAAATCCCTTGAAGGCAATCCATTCGCGGGCGACATCGGAACCCTTGCGTTCCTCCTCCTCAAAGTAGACGAGCAGGCTGCAAATGATCGTGCCCAGAAGCACGGCGACGGCAAAGGTGAAGACGAGCGTTACGCCACGGAGCGGGTAAATCTTCTTGTCGTTTTCCCAGGGAGCCTCCAGAATGTGGAGGTTCGTCAGCATCTTCGCCTCTTCAAGCTTCATCTGCTCGCTCTGCTGGCGGAGCAGCTTGTACATCGCCTCCTGCACACGAATCTCGTTTTCGCGGCGCATGTATTCGAGGCCAAGTCCCGGGGACTTCTTGAGGGCGACCATGCCCACGTTGCGGTTCTTGCCGTTCAGGGCGCCATGCAGGGCCGTATTCACGCTGCTGTAACGCTTGCTAAGTTCGTCATAACGCTTGCTACCCGTGCCGCGGTCCGCCTTCTCGAAGGCAAGCTCCATCGCCACCTCCTCGCGCTTCGCCTGCAGCGAACTCATGTACTTAAGAGTCGACTCGAGCTGAATCTCGGGATCGTAGAAATCGTTATCCACCTGGAACTTCACGAAATCCTCGAGGAGCGAATCTAATGCGTGTTCGCAGCTGTCGAGCCTCGACTGGAAATATTCCCTGGACTGCTTCGCCTGCGCCGTCTTGAACGCGTTGAACGCGGAGTCCGCCTTCTCGAGCATGAACGAGACCATCTTCGCAGCAAGCTTGTAGTCCTCGTCCTCCATCGAAACCGCGAACATGTCGTCCTTGTTCATCTCCACGCCGAAGTGCTTGCGGAACTTCTTAAGAAGGTCGGCATGGAACTTTCCGTCGAACTCGTAATGCTCCGCCAGGTTGAATTCGCGGATGACCTGGTCATGGAGTTCCCAGGAATTGAAAATCGTGGAAACCGCGTTGGCGTCCTCGTCGCTCGAGGTCAACCCGAGCAGGGAACTCATCCCGGACATCCCACCCATCATGGAACTGAGGCCGCTCAGCGATGCCTGCGAGGCGGGCGGAGGCGTCACGACAGCGGTCGCCGCATACATGGGCTTGATCACCCACATGACCGCCACAAACACGGCAAGCGTAGGCAACAGGACAATGGCCGAAAACAGCTTGAAGTGCTTCAGGTCGCTGTTGATCGCCTTCAGGAGGATTTCGATCAAGCCGATGGAGGATTGTCTTTCCATAAAACGCTATCTGTTGTAGTTGACATAAATGATGAACGCCGAGGAGACCACCGTCAAGAGCGAAGCCAGGAACAAGGTGAAGTCCTTGAAGGATTCGTAATGGCTCTTGGGAATCTCGATATAGTCGCCCGGCATGATCTGGTCCTCGGTCACGCTCAGCTTCAGCGCCTCGGGGTTCTTGCCGCGCCAGACCCTGATCTGGTTCCAGGTACCCGAAATCGTGTTGATACCCGATGCGGCCACGTAGTCGATCGCATGCCACGAGGGGTCGTACGGATGACGCCCGATATAGTTGACGGCACCGCCCACGTACACGAGCATGTCCTGCACCGTGAACTCGACTTCGGTATTGGGAGCAACCTTGGTCTGCTTCATCTCGGCAATCGTGATCCAGCGGGGAGCCTGCCCCGGTTCGCGGACACACACGGCCTTGTAGCCATAGTTCTGCATACGGGCACCGCCCGCGAGGTCAAAATATTCCTGAAGGGTGCGGCCTTCCTGGTAGGCGACGCTCGTCCTGAAGCCAGGGAAAATCAGCGAGACATTGTCGCTAATTTCCACGAACGGAACGAAGACCTTGTCACCCTGCTTGAGCATGATGTCGTCCTCGAAGTTACCCTTCATGTACATGGCGCTGTAGTCGATATGCAGGGTATCCTTGTCGCGGATGACCATAATATTTTCCTTGTTGGCCGTCGGAAGGAGCCCGCCCACCTGGCGCAAGAAATAGCTCAGGCGCGTCTGCGGTTCCACCAGCTGCTGGCCCACCATACTGATGGCGCCCATCGCGTTCACCTTGAACTTCTTGAGAGCCGCCAGCTGCACAAAGCACTGGTCGCGCTTGTAGCGCTTGGCCGCAAGATCCAGGATCAGCTCGCGCGCCTCGGCAAGAGTCTTCCCGCCCACCACGACTGCGCCGCATTCCTCGATAGCGACGGAGCCATCGGGATACACCTGCAGCGACAGGTAGTTATCCTCGAGCATCAAGTCCAGGAAATCACCTGGTCCGAGAATGTAGGTGGAGTCCACGGGAACTTCCGAAAAGGACGGCTGCAGGGCCGCGCTGCTACGCGACGAGATACCGCCCTTCTTCGCGGAAAAAGCACCCGACGACTGGAACAGATCATCGTCCGCAAAAACCGATACGCACAATAGG
This sequence comes from Fibrobacterales bacterium Fibro_02, assembly GCA_001603905.1. Lineage (GTDB taxonomy): Bacteria > Fibrobacterota > Fibrobacteria > Fibrobacterales > Fibrobacteraceae > Fibrobacter. Next base: position 438 of record LVAE01000082.1, on the reverse strand, counting down.
GCAACAAATAAAATAAAACTTCGCATGTTTCTATAAAATACAAAATTAGCGGGGCAATAAAAAAACAGGCCGACGTAAGTCGCGCCTGTTTTTCAATCTTTTTGCAAAGATCAATTATGCCTTGCTTTCGCCTTCGACCATGCTCACAGCTTCGGACTTGGCAGGTTCGGCAGCCTTCTTGGTCTTCACGACGATTTCGTCTTCGACGAGACCGACGAGAGCCATTTCGGAAGCGTCACCAGCGCGGTTCGGGCCGAGCTTGATGATGCGGGTGTAGCCGCCGTTACGGGAAGCGTAGCGAGGACCGATCGTTGCGAACAGGTCCTGCACGGCCTTCGGGCTCATCACGAAGCGGGAAGCTTCACGACGTGCAGAGAGGTCACCCTTCTTTGCATAAGTGATCATGCGATCCACGCAGCTGCGGACGAGCTTAGCCTT
>LVAE01000013.1 GCA_001603905.1 Fibrobacterales bacterium Fibro_02 | reverse complement strand
CGCCCGCTTACCCCGACGCTGCGCTACAAGCAGATTGGTGACCGCAAGGAAATCACTGCGGACAAGCCGTACAAGCCGCTCACCGAAGGCATCAAGCGTAGCTCCGGCCGTAACAACGCCGGTGAAATCACCTCCCGCCGTCGCGGTGGTGGTCACAAGAAACTGTATCGTATCATCGACTTCAAGCGCAAGTTCGCAGGCATCCCCTGCACGGTTGAAACGATCGAATACGATCCGAACCGTTCCGCTCGTATCGCCCTGGTCAAGTACCAGAACGGCAAGCGCTGCTACATCATCGCCCCGGCCGAAATCAAGGTCGGTGACGTGCTGAATTCCGGCGAAGGTGCCGAATTCCGCGTGGGTAACGCTATTCCGCTCCGCGATATTCCGCTGAACACCATTATCCACAACATCGAAATGAAACCGGGCAAGGGTGCCCAGATCGCCCGTTCCGCCGGTGCCGGTGCAGAACTGGTTGCCAAGGACGGAAAGCTCTGCCAGGTCAAGCTCCCGAGTGGCGAAGTTCGCTACATTCCGGAAGAATGCCTCGCAGTCGTCGGTCAGGTTTCCAATATCGATCACATGAATGAATCCTCGGGTTCTGCTGGCCGCTCTCGCTGGCTCGGTATTCGCCCGTCCGTCCGTGGTGTCGTTATGAACCCGGTCGATCACCCCCTTGGTGGTGGTGAAGGTCGTACCTCTGGTGGTCGTCATCCGTGCTCTCCTTGGGGTAAGAACTCTAAGGGTGCCAAAACTCGTAACAATAAGCGTACCGATAAGTTTATCGTACGTCGTCGTCAGAAGAGGGCCTAATTCATGTCCAGATCCCTTAAAAAAGGCGCTTTCGTGGATTCCCACGTTTTGAGCAAAGCCCAGGCGATGGCCGGTTCCGACAAGAAACAGGCTATCAAGACCTGGTCCCGTCGTTCCACCATCATTCCTGATATGGTCGGACTTACGTTCTCCGTCTATAACGGCAAGCAGTTCATCCCCGTCTACGTGACCGAAAACATGGTCGGCCACAAGCTGGGTGAATTCTCCATGACCCGCACTTTCCGCGGTCACCGTAAGACTGAAACCGCCGCTGGAGGAAAGAAATAATGCAAGCTGTTGCTAAAGTGAAAAACGTCCGTTACGGCGTCCGCAAGCTCCGTCGCGTTGTCGACCTGGTTCGCGGCAAGTCCGTTGCAGAAGCATTCGCAATGCTTTCTATTCTCCACACGCAGACCAAGGGTGCCCCGCTGGTCGAAAATGCTCTGAAGTCCGCTGTCGCTAACTTCAAGCAGAAGGCCGCTGGTGCCGTTGCCGCCGAAGAACTGGTCGTCAAGACCATCACTGCCGACGGTGGTACCATCATGAAGCGTATCCACCCGCGTTCCCAGGGTCGTGCTTTCCGTATCGAAAAGCCGCTCTCTCACATCACAGTCGTTGTGGCCAACAAGGAGTAATTACAATGGGTCAGAAAACTCATCCGAATGGTCTTCGTCTTGGCGTTATCCGCGGCTGGGAATCCAAGTGGTATGCCGAAGACAAGTTTGCCGATCTTCTTTATGAAGACATCGTGCTCCGTCGCTACTTGATGAAGCGTTTCGAACATGCCTCCCTCTCCAAGGTCGGCATCGAACGTACCGTCAAGAAGGTGAACGTGAACCTCTTTACCGCCCGTCCGGGTATCGTGATCGGCCGTAAGGGCGAAGAATTGGAGAAGCTTAAGGGCGAACTCCAGTTCCTCACCGGTAAAGAAATCTATATTAACGTCCAGGAAATCAAGCGTCCCGAAACGGATGCCAAGCTGGTTGCCGAAAACATTGCACGTCAGCTCGAAAAGCGTATTTCCTTCCGTCGCGCCATGAAGCGCGCCATCCAGTCCGCTATGCGCATGGGTGTGGAAGGTATCAAGGTGCAGTGCGGTGGCCGTCTCGGTGGTGCCGAAATTGCCCGCGTCGAAAAGTATGCCGAAGGCCGCGTGCCTCTGCACACTCTCCGTGCCGACATCGACTACGCTACTGCAATCGCCAAGACCGTTTATGGTGCCATCGGTATCAAGGTCTGGATCATGCACGGCGAAAAGATTGGCAAGGACGTCATGAACGATAACAAGAGAGAGAAGTAATTATGCTGAGTCCTAAAAGAACATTACATCGTAAGCAGATGAAAGGCCGCATGAAGGGTATTGCCTCCCGCGGCAATTCCATCGCCTTCGGCGAATTCGGCATTCAGGCTCTTGAAAAGTGCTGGCTGACTGCTCGTCAGATTGAAGCCGCTCGTATCGCCATGACTCGTAAGATCAAGCGCGGTGGCCGCGTTTGGATCCGCGTCTTCCCCGATAAGCCGATCACCCGTCACCCTGCTGAAGCCCGTATGGGTAAGGGTAAGGGCGCCGTCGAATTCTGGGCAGC
>LVAE01000012.1 GCA_001603905.1 Fibrobacterales bacterium Fibro_02 | reverse complement strand
CGAGTGGGCTTCGAAACAAATTTAGGTTCCATTTTATCAGCCTTTGCTTGTTCAAGGAACATATTGATTAATGTCTGGTATGGAATGTTTGTTTTTTCCGCCAGTTCCTTGAAATAAGCGAGAACCGATTCACTGATGTTTATACAAATCGTCTTCTTCAATTTTTTTGCATACGGGTTTTTGACTGCATTGCTGAAATCGTAGTTCTTCTTCATGGCAACCTCCTTTTCCAGTATTGTTCTGTTTCCTTTTTGTTTGCTTTTCGAGATGAAATGATTCGGATGATTTCGTTTTCTTCTGAACCTCGTTCGCAAAAACACACCAAAAGCGTATTCATCATCGAAGATATTCCCATTAGAATAAAACGTTCTTCTTCATCAGAATGTTTTTCATCCGCAAGCAAAAGAGCATTTTCGTCATAGAAAACTGTTTGAGCCTCTTCAAAAGTCACCTTGTGTTTGATAAAATTTGTTTTGGCTTTGTTTTCGTCCCATTCGAAAATCATATATGTGATATATATAATATATATACAAGCGAATTCCTTGTCAATAGCAAATATTTCCTTTTGAACAATATTGAGTTGCTTAAGGACTTTTTTTAATTTTCCAATTGATTCGTGTGTATGTATATAACGGTTTTAACGGATGAACCTCCGTTGGGCGAATAGAGACTGTCCCTATCCATATATATACGCGCTAATTTGGGGCGTTTGTGGGCAAATTTTGGTGTAAAAATATGTTTGCGGTTTAAAACGAACAGCCATTTTCGTTGAGTTTGTTATATTTCGCAAAAAAATTTCGACGAGTTCAAAGTATGAATGTTTGGAATAAGCTTGTTGCATTGCAGGTTGCTTTAAATCTGCTTATTCTTGTTAGTTGTAGCAAGGATGGTTCTTCTACAGGGGGCATGCAATGTTTTAAGGAACCTTATATAAATTATCAGGTTTATACAACTTATAATGCAGATGATAAGATAGAAGATGCCTTGTCTGTACGTACCTACAATAATATGCCTTTTTCTGCTGAGAATATAAATGCTTCGAGTCCGTATATTGCAGCAGATTGGTTGATTAGAAAAATTGAAGAAGGGGATAACCCTTTTTACACTCATTGTGAATATTTCGGTCTCTACTACAACTGCATATCGGTTGATACGTTTTATGTAGAAAAGTGTGTGGATAGTCTTTAAATAAGAACGGGCGGCCGGAAGGTCGCCTCATTTTATTTCCAATGCATCTCTTTTTTTAGTTTTTAAACCTTTGGCGTGCGTGAATTCTTTTCCCATAAGACTTAAAACTGTCATTTTTTCTATATTTACACCGGAAAATTTTAAAAAGGAATAAAAATGCGTTCTTTTAAATTTGTTTCTCGCGGTATCTTGACGGTCGCTCTGGCTGCCGGTATCGCTTCTGCTCAGTTGTTGAACTCCAAGAGCCTGGACGTGATCCGTGTCGAAAAGACCGGTATTTCTGCAGGTAAGATTGATAGCCTTGCCAAGATGCTCGGCGAACAGCAGTTCCGCGGCAAGAAGATTGATGACCAGACCATGACGCAGCTCCGTTATGCCGTGATTGACAACCTGGTAGGTCAGGAACTCATCAAGCTCGAAGCCAAGAAGATGGGGATCAAGGTGAACAAGGGCAAGGTCGACAGCTTGACCGCGCTCTTCAAGGCCCAATTCCCGAGCGAAGACGCCTTCCAGAAGGAACTCAAAAAATCTAACACCACTATGGCCCAGTTCCGTGAAAAGATTGAAGACCAGCTGAAGAGCGAAGCTATCCTCGAACAGAAGGTGCCGTATCCGAAGGATCCGACCGAAAAGCAGAAGGAAGCTTTCTGGGAACTCAACAAGGGTAAGGTCCAGATTAACGATTCCATTAGCGGTGCCCGCATCGTGATTTCTACCAAGGGCAAGTCCAAGCAGGAAATCGAAGATGCCAAGGACATGCTGAAGGGCCTCGCCGCCCAGGTGCGCAGCAAGAAGGCTACGTTTGCCCAGCTCGCCGCCATGTACAGCGACGACCAGACTGCCAAGAAGACCGGTGGCGTGATGACCAAGTTTGTCGCCAAGACCAAGGGTGATGCCTTCGTGAAGGCCGTGAACAAGATCAAGGTGGGCGAAATGACCGAACCATATACCGACAAGGACGGCATCGCCATCTTTATGCTGACCGAACGCAACGACGGCAAGTACGAAAGCTACAAGCACCAGATCGACTACATCCTGCGTGTGCAGGCCGAACAAGACCGCCAGGCTCAGCTCAAGGCTTACCTCGACGGCCTCGGAAAGGTCTACAAGGTGCAGTACCTCGATGCCAAGTACACTCCGCCGCAGGCTATCGGAGCAGCTAAGTAATTTTAAGAAATAGAACTTAGAAGAGGTGTCATTCTGAGCGAAGCGTAGCGAAGTCGAAGAATCTATAGATTGATTTAGATCCTTCGATTTCGAACCTGCGGTTCTACACTCAGGATGACATATTTGCTAGAATATCTACCCGAATTTGAGGATTGATATGGCATTCCAAACTACACACACCGGGCTGATCGACTTGCGTACGCGCATCGATAAGCTCTGGGGGTATCTTTGACTTAGAGGCAAAGACCGAAGAACTTTACGTTTTGGAAAAGGATTCCGCCGACCCGAACCTGTGGAATGACCAGGACAAGGCGCAGTCCATGATGAAAAAGATCGGCAATTTGCGTGCCCTGCTGGACTCGTGGAAAGAAGTCTCGCAGACATGCGACGACCTTGCCGAGCTTTATGAAATGAGCAAGGCGGAAGAATCCGCCGACCTGACGGCATCTATCGATTCCGATATCGCTGAACTCAAGTCGAAAATCGAGGCAATGGAATTCAAGAAGATGCTTAATGGCCCCGATGATGCCTGCAGCTGCCTGATGTCGATTCACCCGGGCGCAGGCGGCACCGAGTCGCAGGACTGGGCGCTGATGCTCTTCCGCATGTACACGCACTTTTTCGAGCGCGAAAACATGGACTTCAAGGTGGTGGACTTCCAGGAAGCGGAAGACGCCGGCCTCAAGAGCGCGACCATCGAAGTTACTTGCGAAAACGCTTACGGCCTGCTCCGTTCGGAAATCGGCGTGCACCGTCTGGTGCGCATCAGCCCCTTCGACGCTAACGCCCGCCGCCACACGAGCTTTACCGCCGTGTATCTGTATCCGGAACACGAAGACGTGGAATTCAACCTGGACATGGCCGACATTCGCGTGGATACCTACCGTTCTTCGGGCGCAGGTGGCCAGTACATCAACAAGACGGACTCTGCCGTGCGCATGACGCACTTGCCCACGGGCATTATGGCGAGCTGCCAGACCGAACGCAGCCAGATTCAGAACCGCGAAACCTGCTACAAGATGCTCAAGACCATGGTCGCGGAACATTACCGCCTGGAAGAAGAAGCCAAGCGCGACGCCCGTATGGCCGAAAAGAAGAAGGTCGAATGGGGTAGCCAGATTCGTAGCTATGTGCTGCAGCCTTACCAGCTGGTCAAGGACTTGCGCACCGGCGTCGAAACTTCTGACACTGCAGGCGTGCTTGACGGTAAAATCAAGCCGTTCATCAACGCGTACCTGCTCAGCACCAGCGAAGGGCAGAAGTAGTTCGCCAAGGTCCACGAGCCCGCCGAGGGGTCGCGAGGCGGGGGCTGTTCTCTGCTAGATATAGTTAATAGAAAAGTCCGCTCGAAGGAGCGGACTTTTTATCTAAGGTTATGTCGGTTGCCTAGCGGTACTGCGCGCTCCAGCGGCGCTTGAAACGGGGCTCGTCCAGGACTTTCGCCCAGATGAATCCTTTTCGCACATCGGCAAGGTTCCTTGTCGAAACAAGGGGGTGCTTGGGTGCTGTGGCAGGTTCTGCGCTCGCTTCAGCCGAAGCGCCCATTTCTGTAATGGCGGCAGCCGATTCGCGTGCGGACTTGGCGCGGTCTTCGAGGGCGTTCAATTCGCGTTGGCGTTCCAATTCGCGCTGACGGGCGCTATCTTCTTCGTCGGTTTCGCGCTCGTCAGCCTGTCGAAGGGCTTCTTTTCTTTCTTGCTCGGCGCGTTTTTCGTGGCTGAGCAAGTTGTCGAGTTCTTCGAGGTCGTGCACCAGAACGTCGCATTCGCCTTCGCCCATGTCGCGGCCCACGATGCGGTGTGCCTGCAAGTCCATCAGCATTTCGGCGGCGGTGTTTTCGTCAACGTCGAATTCTTCCATCAAGAATTCCAGGTCGATATAATCCACTTCGATAACGGCTTCGGCAATGTCACGGAGCGTCAGCTGTTCCGGGTGTTTGCGATGCACAGGCGGAGTCGGCGGCTCAATATTTCCTTGAGTCGCCTGCCTCTGGGCGTTTTCGAACTGTCGAATCAGATCCTGCAACGAACGCGGGGGCTGGTGTTCGGCCTCCTGCGTATCGTCATCGGCTTCTCCATTTTCGCGACGCTGTTCCTGGTGACGGGGCAACTGGTTTTGCTGCTCTTTCGCCTTTTCCAGCTTTTTCTGGATAATCGTGATGACGACTGCGATTGCAATGAAGATTAGGGTTTCCATATTGCCCTACAGTCGTTTACTTGGCCTCGGGAGCGCTGCCGATTTCCTTGCGCATCTGCGTGTCGGCTTCGATGTTCTTGAGGTTGTAATAGTCCATCACGCCGAGCTTGCCGTCGCGAAGGGCCGATGCCATAGCCATCGGAATCTGGGCTTCGGCTTCCACGAGTTTTGCCTTCATTTCCATGACCTTGGCCTTCATTTCCTGTTCGGCAGCGTATGCCATGGCGCGGCGTTCTTCTGCCTTGGCCTGTGCAATCTTCTTGTCGGCTTCGGCGCGGTCGGTTTCGAGGATGGCGCCAATGTTCTGGCCCACATCCACGTCGGCGATGTCGATCGAAAGAATTTCGAAGGCGGTACCGGCGTCAAGACCGGAAGCGAGCACCTTCTTCGAAATCATGTTCGGATTTTCGAGCACGTCCTTGTGGCTCTTTGCGGAACCGATAGAAGACACAATGCCTTCGCCCACGCGGGCGACCACGGTGTCTTCACCGGCGCCACCGACCAGCTTCTGGATGCTGGCGCGCACGGTAATACGGGTCACGGCATGCAGCTGAATACCGTCGAGAGCCACGGCGGAAACCTTCGGCGTTTCAATCACCTTCGGGTTCACGGACATCTGCACGGCTTCGAGCACGTTACGGCCGGCAAGGTCGATAGCGGCGGCTTCCTTGAAGTCCAGCTTGATGTTTGCCTTGTTGGCGGCAATCAAGGCCTGAATCACGCGGAGCACGTTACCGCGGCTAAGGTAGTGGGCTTCGAGCAGGTTCGTGTCGACCGGGAGGCCTGCCTTGCAACTGAGAATGCGGGCTTCTACGATGACCTGCGGCGGCACCTTACGCAGGCGCATACCGATGAGCTGGAAAATACTCACGTTTGCCTTGGAGAACAAGGCCTGCAGCCACAGGCTGAAGAACTTGCCGATAAAGGCGAGCAAAACGATAACGGCAATCGCCGCGATAATGATACCAACGATCAAGAGAGTGTCCATTTGTTTTTCTCCGGTTTTTGTTTTAAACTTTATCCTTCCAATTCTCTGCTGGCAACGGTTACCCAGATGTGGCCTTCTTGAATGGCGGTCACTTGAATCCGGGTGCTTGCTTCGATGATTTCGCCATGGGTCTGCACGTCAAACAGTTTGCCGTTGATGAGCGCTTGGCCCACCGGACGCAGGAATGTTTTCGCGATGCCTTCGTCGCCGACAGAAACTTCCTGCACGGCTTCGGTGGGCGAGGCGGCAGTTTCCAAATCAGTCTTGAGCATGGGCGTCCAGCCTTCGGGCAGGAGCGGAATCAGGTACTTGCTTGCCGCAATCGGGAATACGAGTGCGATGCCTGCGCAGCAGAGCATGTAAAGGAGCCCGAGTAGCCAGGGTGTGGCGTCAAAAGTCGTCTCGATGGTTTCGGGGACGTATTCGGGCATTTCCGAGGGCTCGAACGAAAGTGCGAGTGCCAAGATCATGCACACGATGCCGCCGATGCCGAATAGGAATGTTCCCGGCATTACGAAGATTTCGACCAGGAACAGCACCACGCCTGCCACGAGCAGGATGGCGGGAATGTAGCCGTCGAGCTGCGGGGCGAACTGTCCGAGGAATACGATGCCGATGAGGATGATGCCGAGAATTCCGAACAGGCCGAATCCTGGCGTCTTGAATTCGATGTAGAGCGCGCCGAAGCCGAGAATCAGGAGAATGCCCGAAACTGCTGCGATGGCCGAGGCGATGTCTTCACCGAGGGTGGTTTCGACTTCGCTCCTGCTTTCGATGGCGAGCTTGGTTTCAAATTCGTCGCGGTTCTTGAAGGTGCCCTGCGAAAATCCGAGTTCTTCGGCTTCCTTGTCGGTCATGGTCAGGAGCTCGCCTTCTTTCACGAGAATTTTCGGGGCGCCCCAGAAAGCCTTGGTGGTGCTGTCGAGGACGGCGTATTTTTCACCTTCGATAACGAGAATGGTGTCGCGTTCCGTCTTTTTGCCCTTGTCGAGCGTAGCGGTGAGTTCGAGGATTTCGAGTTCCGGCGTCACGAAGGCGGAACTCAGCAGCTCCGGGTAGCCGTTGCGCTGGGCAAGGTTCCTGAATTTGGCGCGGAGCGGGGACTGGATTTTTTCGCCGACGATTTGCGGTGTGCCGTCGCCGCCCTGCACGATGGGGGCGCAGTCGCCGATAGTCGTTGCTTCGAGCATGTAGAGTTTTTGACAAGCGAGTGCGATGAGGCTACCTGCGCTGATGGCCTTCTTTTTCACGAGTGCGATGGTGGTTGGACCCTTGACGGCCATGATTGTGTCCACCAGGTCGAAGGCTGCGTCGAGGCGACCGCCGAAGGTGTTGATTTCGAAGACGATGTAGTCGGGGTTTTCCTGGAGGGCGTCGTCGATGGCGCGGGCGCAGAAGTCGTACATGGAGGGTTCTACGTCACCTTCCAACTTGATCCAGACTGCATGCTTTTTGCTTTCGGCTGTTTTAGCGGCGGTGTCGTGACCGGCGGAATCCGTGGCGGTTTTAATTGCTGAATCTGTGGCGGTGATGGCGCTTGCCGAGGTGTCGGCCGGTGCGATCAGCTGCGTTGTGCCGGCGAAACCGAATGCGGCCAGCAACATAAGAACAGAAAAAACTCTAGTCAGTAACTTCATGGCCTTAATATATGAAGTTTTGGGGGCGAAAAGTGCGGCTTTTGGTGAAATTTCGGGGTTTTAGGGGTGCCCCCTAGGCGAGGGGGTGGAGAGCGACGAAGTGCGAACCAGGGGGAGACTTCCCCCTTTAAAGTAATTGGAATGCGATTTTTGAGAACAATTTTTAATGTAAAATCTTAAAAAATATGAAATAAATACGGATTTGCCTATTGCTTTTTGGAAAATTTGAATATATATTTTGAGAAAGAATTTGAGAACATTTGTTTGGTGTTCTGAGGATGGATGTATGACTAAAATTTCGGGAACAGTTTCGAAGGATATCTCCAAGATGGCGCTCGGTGTGGCGCTGCTTGGTTTTGCCGGGGCGTATGCCCAGGTGACGGTGAACAAGGCCGAAGGCTGGCTGGAATCCGCCTATGCGGAATGGGCTCCTGTTTCGGGGGCGACCAGCTACAATGTCTATTGCGACGGCAACAAGATTGACAATCAGCTGATCCGTAGCTACGGTAGCTATATGCGTGCCGACGTGCTCGGAATCAAGGGTGGCTCGCATACCTTGAAGATTGCGCCGGTGGTGAACGGTGTCGAAGGCACTGCCGTGACCAAGTCGGTGACGGTGCTTCCGCATGACCGCACGGGTTTTGCTTTCAGTAACGGGCGAGTTCCCGGTGCCTACAATGCCGACGGTACGCTGAAAAACGGTGCCGCGGTGCTTTACATTTCCGAGAACACCAAGAATACAGTGACGATGGACGTGACGACAAACGCCAAGGGCACGAAGACGACCTGCAAGAGCTTCCAGGGCATTCTGAACTGCTACAAGAAAGGCTACGAGACGACGCCTCTGGACTTGCGCTTTATCGGTAACGTGACGGATTCCGATTCGCTACAGCAGGGCGACATGATGATTGATCTCGGCAGTTCCGAAAAGTCCTACGTGACGGTCGAAGGTGTCGGTAACGATGCCGTGGCGAATGGTTGGGGCATCCGTATCAAGAATGCGCAGAATGTGGAAGTCCGCAACCTGGGCATCATGAACGTGAACAGCAACGAAGGCGACAATATCGGCCTGCAGCAGAACGACCAGTACGTCTGGGTGCATAACAATGACTTCTTCTACGGTGATGCGGGTTCCGATGCCGACCAGGCGAAGGGCGACGGTGCGCTGGACTGCAAGAAATCCACCTACATCACTTTCAGCTATAACCACTTCTGGGATAACGGTAAGTCGAACCTGCTCGGTCTTTCTGAAGGAACTACCGAAGGTTACTATATCACTTATCACCACAACTGGTATGACCATTCCGATAGCCGCCATCCGCGCGTGCGTTACTACAGCGCCCACGTGTACAACAACTACTACGATGGCAACGCAAAGTACGGAATCGGTTCGACGCTTGGCTCGTCGGTGTTTGCCGAAGGGAACTACTTCCGTAACTGTAAGTACCCGATGCTGACCTCGATGCAGGGGAGTGACCTTTATGCCGGTACGACGACTGCCTCTACGGATAACGCGACTTTCAGCAAGGAAGCGGGCGGCTCGATCAAGGCTTACAACAACTATATGGAAGGCGCGGTGACGTTCATTCCGTATGGTTCCAGCACCTACACGCTGAAGGGCGCAGAAACCTCTGTAGGTTCCATCAATTCCAAGACGGATTTCGATGCCTACGTGGTGACGAGCCGTACGGCGCAGATGCCTTCTTCGGTTACGTCGAAGTCTGGCGCCAATACCTACAACAACTTTGACCTGAACAGCTCGGTGATGTACTCGTATACGGCTGATGAACCGGCCGTGGCGAAGGCGACCGTGATGATTTATGCGGGTCGTGTGCAGGGTGGCGATTTCAAGTGGACCTTCGACAATTCCGTGGATGACGCTGCGTACGCGGTGAATACGGCTCTCAAGGCGGCGCTCGTTGCATACAAGGGAACGGTGCAGTCTATCCAGGGCGAAGGAACTCTGCCGATTTATGTGCCGGTGTCCAGCAGCTCTGCGGCAAGTAGCTCTAGCCAAAAAGCGGAATCCAGTTCTTCTTCCGTGAATGCCACTTCATCGTCATCCTGGAGCGGAGCGACGGGATCCAGTTCTTCGAATTCTGCTGCCGAGACGGGTTCCACCTTGGCGATTGACAAGAATGTCGTCCATAACTTTACCGAAGACGCAACTTCGAGTGATTACTTTGAATTCATCGGTAGCCTTTCGACAAGCAAGGGTACGGTGGAATATAACGGTGAATCCTTGACCCGTTGCCTCAAGATGGAAACTTCGACTTCTATTGAATTTACTTTGTCTAAAAAGGCGACGGTGAAACTCGTGTTCAATGCCGATTTCGAAAAGTCCGTGAAGGTCAATGGTGAAAAGGTGTCGGCAAAGGCGGGAATCGTGACGGTTGAACTTGCTGCCGGTGCGCATAAGATTACTAAGGGCGATTCCGGCAACCTGTTCCTGATTGTTGTCGATGTCGATGAATCGTCGGTGCCGTCCAGCAGCTCTGTCACAAGCTCTAGCAGCGCGGCGGATGAGTCTAGCAGCTCCAGCGAAGAAGGCGGGACGACCGCGGTTATGACGAAGATGCAGGCTGTGGCTCCTATGCGCTATGTCGCAAGCGATGCCCGCCTCGAGATTTTCACTGAAAATGTCCGCAGGCTTGATATCGTTAGCGTGAACGGACATGTCCTTCTTTCTACTGAAGTAGTGTCGCAGTCGAGTGTTGAACTGAGTAACCTTAAGCCGGGAGTTTACCTGGTGCGCCTGGTGGCGGGCGGCAGGGCCTACCAGCAGAAGATTGTGAAAAGGTAAAGAATCGCATAGTTCTTGTCGCACCTTTCTGAGGTGTTTGGGACTGCGCGGGAACTTTGTGTGGAGTGGCGCACGGATGCATAAGTGTCCGTGCGCTTTTTGTATGTGAGGCAAAACCATTCCAATTTGGACTATGCGAAAACTGCCGATTTTAGTGAAATTTGGCTGTTTCTGCACTCAAACACTATTTTCTTTCGTAAAAAGTATTCGTTTTGTGCTTTTTTATGTTATCTTTAAAGCGAAATAGAGTTTAGCTCTTGTTCTCATTCTGAAATCTGCAAATTTCAAGTAACCGGGAGCAAGGCGAACGCTCACGCAGGCATATCGTTTTGGCGATATGTTTCAGTTTGCTGTACCGACTTTTTAGTCGGTCCTTGGTCGTATGACCAATGGGCAACAGCCCGTTTGGGGCGTGGGTCGTTTGCGTTTGTCGGTTACAGGCATTGCAGAGCCTCAGAATGATAAATGCAACGACTCGCGCCTTTTTTGTATTCATACGAAAAATTGGCGAAATTCATTGCATTTCAACAGGGGCAGACTCCATAGGTGATTAACGATGGAGGCTGTAAAGGTGCATAAGATATATTGCCGAGAAAAAGCACTGAAAATAAAGAAAATCCTTTTTTTCTTGTTTTTAGCAGTATTACCAATCTTTCTATGCTCCTGTCTTGAAGAATATCATGTTGTAAAGAAAACAGATTCTGGTTTCGAAATTCGTTTAATATATTCCATTTCAAAATCAGTAGTAAAGAGTGTATATGAAGAAGAAGGTCGAGATGTTTTGAAGGATTTAGAAGCTGAAATTCACAAAGAATATGGAAAAGACGTACAAGTTGATCGAGATCAAAAAAATGATGCTCATTTAATTACAGCATCATTTTTCGCAAGTTCCGAAAGTTCAAAACAAATAAAATTAATGCTTCCCCAAATTCAAGGCAATAAAATGATAATTCCGTTAGACTACCAAAGAGAATATGATGAGGAAAGCGACCAAAACTTTTCTTCCCCTTATTTTACACCTAAATATCATTTAATAATAGATAAATTTTCCATTGACAATTTGAAAAGCGTAGAATTTAGACGTAAGAGCGGAAAGACTATTGATGTTAACTTCACTGAAAAGGATGAACTTTACTTCATATCTATTCCTTTAAAGTGGTTGTATTTCAAGGATCCATATGTTGAAGCAATTCTAACAGTTGAAGAAACATCACAAAAATGTAGTGAGAAATTTGTGTATAGTAATGAATTTGAAATCTGTATTCCCATTTGCAAAAAGAATGAGATATTATATTGGCGACCAATGGATGAGGCTTGTGGTTATAGAGATTTCCCTGATACGTGTGTCCTTCTTCCTGAACACTCGCATAAAACGAGCTTTCAATTGAAGGCCGTTACAGATGGCAAAGTTGATATTGTCAATAATTTTAGTTGGGAATGTGATTTCGGCTATTCGCGTGATCGAGACGAATATGAATGTACAAAGTGGCCTAAAGGCGCGCATATGTCTGATAAATGTTGGATATCAACAATTGATACCCTTGAACTAAAACGGAAACATCCTTACATAAAAAATATAATAAAGGAAAGTGCTATGGACGATTACGAAATATCTTTAGCTGAAGCTGTTCGATTGTTTAGGGGAGTTCTTTCAGAAAAAATTGAGGTTAACATTGGTGGTGTTTACGAAACTTATAGTCGTGTAAAAGTCCCAATCAAAGAGAAATCGGAAAATACATCTTTAGGACCTTTTTCGGGATGCTGGGAATGCCCTCCTAAAACAGTATATAATTATAAAAACCATGAATGTGTTGCAAAGTGAGACTTGGTATGAAAAAAAAGTGTGTCGGTTGTTTGTTCTTCATTGTTATAATATCTCTAGCAATTGTGACAATAGTAATGGTTCGCAACCATCGTCTAGAAAAAATGATACAGAATGAAGTCCAGGCAGTAGAGGCGGCTTTCGAAAAAATACCTACTGATACGGCAAAACAACTGGTTGCGAAAACTGAAATTACCGAGAACATTGATAATAGAAAGAATAAGGTGTATTCGGTGAATTTGGAAAAAACGATCCGTATTTTCCACATACTGAATGACGGGTTGTCGAAATCGCATAGTATGCATGATTACCTGAAATTCCTGGCAACCCAGGATTATAGGGGCGTGCCGAAGGACGTTTTAGAAGCTAAGAAAAAACTGATTCCCTATTATGTAAGTATCCGTAAGGCGGAAGAAGACCTGGATGAAGCTGAAAGCAGGCAACTATGGAAGTCTGTCTTGCAATCAGAAAATCTCACGTCCGAAAATTCGCCGCTGGGTGCGGCTATTCTTACCGCAGCAAATGGAATGTTTTCGCCGGGCGCCATTCACAATTTGACAATGCAGGGAATCGCTACTGGCAAGGAAGTTTTTGAGAATATCAAGAAGAACGAGGAACTAGTGAAGGCCGCGAAAGAGGCACTTGAAAGTAATCAAGAAGTCTATATTGACTACCTATCCGAATACACGGAACTGTACATTAAATACATGACGGAATGGAACCAGCTATGCTTGAAACGTGACCATGCCTACATTGCGATCCATAATGGTGATTACGGTGGAGCGCTTCTTAAGTTAAACGAGCTTTTGCAGAAATATCCGAATGACCGTGAGTCAATGATTCTCAAGGCCTATAGTCTATTGATGCAAAAAGTAACGAATCCTGTTGTGGCGGAAACCTATAATGACATTGGCGAGGTGGAAACATTGTTGAATGCCTATGTTGAGCAGTATCCGGATAGGTCCGCACCGGCGCTAGTTCTGCTTGGAACGTATAATATGCTGAAGGGCGATGAGCAAACTGCGAAAAATTTGTACGACCAATCTGCGGTGGAATATCCTAGGCAGGCGGAGGAACTGCTCGATATGTACAATTCCTACAGCTATCGCAATTACATGCTGAAATCGGTCGAAGGACAGTTTATTCTAGAAATGTACAAGTCCATGATGGAAGGCTATGGATTCTTCTCCCCGAATTTCCAGAAGGCCATGCTGGCCTACGACAAGGAAGATTACGCAAAGGCCAAGGAAGAAGTCTTCAGGCATTTCTTTAGAAGGGGCAACCAAGGCGTGTATGATTATCTGATTTCGGACATGCTGTTTGTAGAGAAACATATGCCCAAGATTCTGGATATGATTTTTGAGGAACATTCGTTCTTGGATTTACAGGCGTATAATCCTACCATGTCATTCTCGGACAAACTTGCGATTGAAATTGAAAACCGCTCCGACAAGAAACTGTCTAATGTGCGCCTGTTTATTTGCCTGCACTTGACGGATATGTACAAGGATGAATACATCGTCAAGAAGATGGAAACGTCAATCAACAATATTGAGCCGCATTCCAAGGCGGATTTCGGAAAGCTACAGATGGATTTCGAACTTTACGGGAAAAAGAAGAACAAATTTGACGATATCGTATCAGCTCGTGCGGTTATTTTGACCGACAGCCTTATCATCTGGGTGGATCAGGACAAAGTTAAGAAGTCTTCGATTAAAGAACAGTTGAAAAATAAGAAAATCTCTAGACAAATATTTGAGAATATAAATGGAGTCGTATTTGCGAATGGTTTCATTACAGGCAAAGACATTGTGGAAGCGATGAATTCTCAAATTTCTTTTGAAATGAAGAAAAAGGGCGGATTTGGCGGAGTTATTGGAGGAAAGAACATTGTATTTCATTTTCCGAGAAATCTGGATGCAATAAAGCCGTATTTTTCATTTGGAAAAATAAATCAACGCGAAGCAATTTATCCAACATCTGTAATTTTAAACGGAAATTCAATTGATGTAGAATTTGAACAAGACAACAATTTCGCATCAAAAAAAGAAAACTTGTATATCAGTAGTAAATACGGAGATGTGTTTTTAGAAGTATTTTTCGACAAAAATGCTGAACCGACTCGTATATCCAAAGTTCTTTTCTAAAAACATTTTTTTTTAGCTTTTTGTTCGCCCTTTTGCGTTAGGCCTCCAGCCACTTGCAGTTTTACTGCTTAGTGGCTATGGTCCCCTTTAGGGGAGGGCGTTGCACCTTTGTGGCGAGACGCGTAGCGGCTCGATGAGCCGAGCGAGCTCGGCGAGCTGCACCCGCCCCGGCTCCCTTCGGTATGTTTTGGAGCCTTTGCCGGGGAACGCCCCAAAATGAATTGTTGCTTAATATAATCCTTTTTCAACAAAACAGGTAGGGGTATGCGTAGCAGAACGGCTCCGCAATCGCGGAGCCGAATAACTTGAATGTCTAGACCAGCTTATTTAATCGCATGGCTTGCGGAAATAATTTCTTCTGAAACGCCATTTGAACGCAGAAATTCCTCAATTTTTAAGATGCGAGCCTCGTTCTTCTCGCGTTCCTTCTTGATTCCCTCGTTCACAAAGTGTTCAGCGAATGATTCGTAACCTTTGTTTGCAATGGCTTCTGGACTATCCATCTTGATTACCTCGCTCTTGTAGGGCCACTTCCAAAAGAAATACGAAAGTGCCTGCTTGATGAAATCCTTCCCCTCGTTGGAGTTCTGCATCTTGAGCAGATGCTTTGCTGCCTCGCGGAAGGAAACCGAGAACTTCTCGACGTCCCAAATATACTAAGCCGAGAGTCGCATTGGCAAGTGTACTTGCCGATATGACCGAGGCGTCATATATTGCGCTTTAGCGCCAATATACTTCATTGCCGTCAAGGCGACAAGGGTGATGGGCGAGAAGTCCTTCAATTCAGCATCGTCGATGGCATGCCCCACATCAAGGAATTCCACCTTGAAAGGAAAGCCGATGTCGCGATAGTATTCGGGATAATTAGCGAAACGCCCCTGGGCAAGCGGATTCCAGTCATTTTCACCATTGTAGACGATGAATGCGACTACGGGAACATCCTTCTTCCGTTCCAGGAAAAGGTGGTGGTAATATTCCGAAATCTGGAGGAGTACGTTATCCTTGTTGGTGGACTTGTGTTCGGCGATGATTCCTACGTAAAGCCCCGTGACGCCGCCAGCCTTAATATCAGCCTCAAATACAAGGTCAGCGGAGCCGGTATGCTTGTCGCTGGAGAAATTCTCCTTCGTGCCGCGAAGCGTCTTGAGATCGATGGTGTCGAGAAACGCCTTAAGCGAGGAATTGTGACGCGAGAACAGCGTCAGGAGTTCCGCCATACGACGGGGTTCAGCAAAGGCATAACGCAAGAACCGATCATGGGTGAAGTTGCTCTCGCCATCCTTCACGGAATCAACGATGACGTTAAATTCGTGGGCGATGTCGCGAATGACGGAATCAGGCGTATTCGGCTCCACGCCAAAATTTACATCCGCACTCGGTGTATTGTTTTCAATATTTTCGTTTTCAGACATTAGTGTGTCCGTATTTTAGAGTGGCCTTATGGGTTATCCCGTAAGGCGACAGAGAAAAATGTCCCTATCTATTCTATACACGTATTTTTCAGACGCTCAATGCCATTTTTTCGAAATATTTTTTTCTTTTTACAAGTTATGCTTTCTTGGTCGAGCAGTTATGCTCTCTTGCCAAAAATCCCTACTTTTATTAACTTTCTGCACATGAACAAGATTTTGGATCTACGACTTATTAACCTACTAGGACATTGCGCTGGAGCGCAAGCCGGTTTTTAAGCATAGGTTCAAGACGATTTTAGAGTTTTAACCCAAGGATTTAAACCATAAGGCCCGCTCCAATAAGGATGCGGGCTTTCGTTTTTGAGTCAAATTTCTATTTTTTAGACGAAAAATGAGCTTGCCGCCTTGTTGGATCGGCAAGGAGATAAAAATGAACGAGAATAAGAACACGATTGAAAGACAACCCTTCTTTTACGACGTCACTCTGCGTGACGGTAACCAGGCGCTCCCGAAGCCCTGGAACAATGCCCAGAAAAAGGACGTGTACCTGCAACTCTTGAAACTCGGCGTGCAGGGCGCCGAAGTCGGTTTCCCGGCTTCGAGCGAGATGGATTTCGAATCGTGTAAGGAACTTGCCCAGCTGACTGCCAAGATGGCCGAAGAAGGCGACGAAGTCGCAAAGCGCATCGTGGTATCGGGTCTGGCCCGCTGCGTGGAGAGCGATATCCAGCGCTGCTGGGAAGCGGTGCAGTACGCTCCGCATCCGCGTATTCATACGTTCCTGGCTACAAGCCCGCTTTCGATGGAACATGTGCTGCACATGACGCCGGAACAGGTGAAGGAAAAGGCCGTTCATTGCGTGAAGTTTGCGAAGTCGCTCGTGGGTGACAAGGGCGATGTGGAATTCAGTGCCGAACATTTTGGCGACTGCCTCGAAAACATGGATTTCGTGATTGACGTGCTGAAGGCCGTGGTCGAAGCCGGTGCGACGACCATCAACCTGCCGAACACGGTGGAACGTTATCGTCCGTTCCTGTACGTGAATCAGATTAAGCAGGTGTACGAAGCCTTGCCGAAAGACATTACGATTTCTGTCCACTGCCACAACGACCTGGGCATGGCGACGGCTGCTACCGTCGAAAGTTTCTTCGTGGGCGCGATCCAGCTGGAAGTTGCCCTGAACGGGCTCGGTGAGCGTTGCGGTAACACGAACTTCTACGAAGTCGCAGTTGCGCTGCATAACTCCGGCGTGAATACGGGTCTGCACTTGGAACGCATTTACGAAACGGCCATCTTGATTTCGCAGTGGTCCGGTATCAGCATTTACAGCCGCGCTCCGCTGATTGGTGCCGAAGCGATTGTGCACCGTAGCGGCATTCACCAGGATGGCGCCAGCAAGACGAAGGACATGAAGAAGGGCGCCTACCGCCCGATTGACTACTCGATTATCGGTCGTCACCAGAACGATTCGCTCAGCTTCACGAGCCAGAGTGGCCGTACCGCCGTGTACGAAATCATCACGAAGTTCGGCTACAAGATGTCGCTCGCTGAAGCCGCTGAACTGCAGCCGATTCTGAAGGCCTGCAGCGAAAAGGAAGGCGAACTGTCTGCCGAACGCGTGCTGGATGTGTTCCGCGAGCATTTCGTGAATGTGAACGGCCGCCTGATTTTCAACAATATCGAAGTCGTGCCCGACGAAAACCGCTTTATCTTCCACTTCAAGAAGGATGGCGAAGCCTTGGTGAAGTCCGTGACGGCCGAAGGCCCGATCGAGGCGGCTCTCATGCTTATGCGCGAAATTGGTATGCCGGTCGAACTCGTGAAGTACCGCCAGCTCGTGGTGCCCGAAAAGGACAAGATGTGGGCGGGCCGAGGCCTCAGCCGCATGCTCTTGAAGGCAGGTGATGCCGAGGTCGAAGGTCGTGGTGTGTCTAGCGATACGCTCAAGGCCAACATGCGCGCCCTCTTCGGCGGCGTGAACCTCTTGTACAAGAAGGTATAAATCGTCATTGCGAACCCCGAAGGGGTGAAGCAATCCATGGGAGAATGACTATGCTTGAACAACTGAAACGCCCTTTTAAAAAGCGCTACGACAAGGTCCGCGAAAAAGCGGGCCAGTATGTCGGTCCCGTCAAGGAATCGGCGTCGAAGTTGTTTGCGATGCTCCCGAAGATGGAAGCCTTTGCCGGCTCCGAGGACCTGGGACAGGAATCCGATGGCTCCACCTTGGGTGGCAAAACAGGCTTGTTTGCAAAGTTCAAGGATTTCAAAAAATCTCTCAAGGGCCTTACCGATTTTCAGAAGTTGCTGCTTTTGACGATTGCGGTGGTGCTCCCTGCGGGGATGCTTATCTCGGTGGCGCTTCTCGGATTCTTTAATCGGAAGAAGTGATGTTTTCTTCCCGACTCCCCAAAGATATTTCTCCGTCGCCGTTCTTTGCTGAACTGGAGCGCGTAAAGGCGTGCGCGAAAAAGGATGCTGCCGAGGACGGTCTTTCGTTTATCGACATGACGGTTTCTTCGCCTGTGAAGGCGGGGCTTCCGGTAGAAATGGACACCGCGATTGAGACTGCGCGCAAGGAATTCGGTTGCTGGAATCCGGATGCGGCGGGGTGGAAGTCTGCGCGC
This sequence comes from Fibrobacterales bacterium Fibro_02, assembly GCA_001603905.1. Classification (GTDB taxonomy): domain Bacteria; phylum Fibrobacterota; class Fibrobacteria; order Fibrobacterales; family Fibrobacteraceae; genus Fibrobacter. The sequence continues at coordinate 5,976 of LVAE01000012.1, read as the reverse complement.
GAAGCGGTGGTGGAGTATTACCGTGAACGCGGCGGTAACTTTACGGCAGGGCAGATTCTTTTGACGGCGAGTACGAGCGAAGCATACTCTGTTTTGTTCAAGACCTTCTGCGATCCGGGCGATGTCATCTTGACGCCGATGCCGGGGTATCCGCTCTTGGATACGCTTGCGCAGTTGGAACATCTGGAATGTGCACCGTATTTTCTGCAACTTAGACGAGAGAACGCTCGTAAACTCGCTACAGACGAGAGACGAGAGGGCGCGGCGTTTAGATTCGTTCTTGATTCTGATAGCCTGCTGGCTGCGCCTGAAAAAGCGAAAATACTGTTGCTGGTTTCGCCGCACAACCCGACGGGCCATTGCATCTCCCGCGAAGAATGGAATGCGGCAGTTCGTTTCTGCGAAGAGAACGACATGGTTCTCGTGGTCGATGAAGTCTTCGGCGATTATGCGTTCTCGGATAAAGTAAAGCGCACGTGGGAGTATGTTTTTGGATTGTGTCCTCCTGAACCGTCGTTGTCGCAATCTTCGCCTTCTAAGTCATTCTCGACCGAAGGGAGGGAATCCATACATTGCAGGTTTAATGATTTTTGGGATGCAGGCGGTAACGACCTCATCAATCTCCCCGAAGACGGTCCCAAGTGTCCGATATTCTGGCTGAATGGCTTGAGTAAGGCCGTTGGCTCGCCGCAACTTAAGCTCGGCTGGATGGCGTTCTACGCCCCGCGTGAACACTTCGAAGAAATCCGCGCGGCACTTGAATTTGTGGAAGATGCCTACTTGAGTGTGTCCGCTCCGGCGCAGGCTCTCGGTATGTCGTTGTTGCCCAAGGCTTCCGCCTACGAGGCTCAAGTCAAGGATCGCTTGCTAGCTAACTGGCAGACGCTCCGCGAAGCTTTCCCGGCGAAGTACTGTCCCGAAGTTCTGGGCGGCTGGTATGCAGTCGTGCGCCTCGGTGAAGATGACGAGGAACTCACGCTTCGCCTACTCCAGGAAAAGCATGTGCTGGTGCAGCCCGGATTCTTCTTCGATTTTGACGAGGACGGCTGGGTGGTAATCAGCTTGTTGCAGGAACCTGCAATATTTAAAGAAGCGGTCCGCCGCATGGCCGACCGCTAAATTCCGATTTATTTCGCCCTGCGCAAGTGATCCTGCGCGAGGCTTTTTCTTTTAGAAACTAGAGCTCCGGAACGTCTACGTCGTAGCTTGCCTTGTGGCCTGCTTCGTCGACGATCTTGATGTTGAAGGTGCCGCCTGCTTCGGGGAGCTTTTCTCCTTCGATGACGATTTCGCGAGGCTCGGAATCATATTCTGCGGCGACCCACTTCTTGCCGACCGTTACGGTGATTGCGTTGCCGTCGGGAACTCCGTCGTACTTGAACATCAGCGGAACCCTGAGGGCGGGCTGGCGGATACCGCCGATAAACATGTCACCCCAGTAGGGGAATCCGAGCGTCGGAGCTTCTTCGTTGTTGATGTTGGCGATATCACGCAGTTCGTTGGTCGTGGCGCAGCGGTTCTTGCCCTTGGTCTGCTTGCTGAAGATGAACCAGTTGCGGCTCGTTTCGCCTAGCCAGTAGAGCGGGTGGTTGTTTTCGCTGTTCTCGACGCAGACTGTCCAATCCTTGAGTTGCATCCCCTTTGGGTGGAATTCCAGGAAGTCGAGACTGTCGGTATGGGTACGCGTGACAGCGAGTATCTTTTTCGTTGTGTCGCGTCCGGTGGGAATTCCCGTGATTTTTTGCGTGACGCCGATGTCGCCAATTTTTGTGGTCCAGTTGACGCTCTTTTGATACTGGTTGAAGGAATAGATGGCGATGGTCTCGTCGACCGCCTTGCCGTCGCCGGTGGAGCCTGCGTCGGCCGTGTAATGGATGTTCGTCATTTCGGGGTAGATTTCGAGAAGCCGTCCGACAGTGATGGGCCTATGCTTGAACGCCTTGCACATGTCTTCTTCGATTACCTGGTCCTTGGCAAGTGCGGTGAACTTCATCCCGTTTTCGCAGCGGAAGAGGTCAAGCATCGGACGGCTGAGGAAGGTGAACAGGGGAGAGGTCTGCACCTTGGTCAACGGGAGCGGCTTGTCGCTCTTGCAGCGACCGTGGAAGGTGAATTTCTTGCTGGTCGTATTGCCGTTGAAGTCTTCCACTTCGAGCCTGTAGGTCGAAAGGGGGGCGAGTTTCGCGTTGATTACGTGCCAGTCGCCGGCGGTGTCGGCTTCTTCTGCCCACAGGAGCTGGTCGCGAATCTGCGACATCCTGCTGTAGCGGAGTGTGTCGAGCCTTTCGTCAAAAATCTTTTCGTCGTAGCGCCATACCGTGATGCGGCGGACCGACATCGGGTTTTCCTTGGGTTCGCGGCTGTAGTCGGCAACCTTCACGGCCATGCTCAAGTTGAATTCGTTCTTGACCGGAGTTTCGACGCAGCCCTTGTCGATGGCTTCGGGTGTGGTGATGGCGAGATGGTTGCCCTGCCAAACGGCGATTCCGAAAATCTGCGGGGCCATCGTGTCTGCGACGGCGACGCCTGCGAGTGCGGGGTTGATGACGCGGTCGTTGTCCAGGCGCACTTCCAGGTGCAGGTGCGGGTTACCGATTCCGGTGCTGCCCGCGAAAGTCAGCGTGTCGCCTTTCTTGTAGCTTGTTCCCGGTTTGACGATGACATCGTTCTTCTTGGAGGAATACTGTTTCTTGATAATCTGGTCGTCCAGCTTGCCGAAGCTGCTCTGGTGTGCGAAAGCCCAGGTCTTGCCGCTCTTGCCCTTGAAGAGCATCAGCTTTCCGTAGTGGAAGGGCGATACGCGAAGCTCGACTACCTTGCCGTCTTCGGGAGCGTAGATCGGCCAGCCCTCTTCCATCTGGGTGGAATAATCGAAACCGGCGTGGTAACGGGTTCCGCGGTTTTCACCGAAACTCGAAGTCAAATAGGCGTCGCGTTCAAACGGACGGTAGGTCGGCTCTTCCGGCTTAAGGACCGTCTTAGTCTCCATTCCGTCGGCATTGTCAATGCCATTGTCCTTTTGAGTAACGGTTTTGTCGCCGAAGTCGGTCGTAGAGACCTTTCCGCCGGATTTTGCCTTGATGCAGTCCTCATAGGCGAAAGCGTCCATCGCTTCCGCATCGCATTCCTCTGCGTATGCAGGGGAGAGCAGGGCGAGGCACCCGACGATGCCGAGAATTGTTTTTTTGTTCGTAATTTTGGTAAACTTATTCCAAATCGTATTCATGGAATAAAAGATACAAAATTCTTACAAGTTTGTCTGCGATGGTATAGCTCGCACCCAGGAGAAGACTAGTGTTTCTTCTTTTTCTTCTTGTCTTTCGGCGGGGTATAGTTGCTTCCCACCTGGCCGCCGTTGTTCTGCTTGCGGGCCATGTCGCCGACCTTCTTGAACATTTCCTTCATGGTCTCGTACTGCTTGAGCACGGCGTTCACGCGACCGATTTCGGTACCGGAACCCTTGGCCACGCGAGCCTTGCGGCTACCGTCCAGGATCTGCGGCTTCTTGCGTTCCTTCGGGGTCATGGAGCTGAGCACGGCTTCTACGTAAACCAGTTCCTTTTCGTCGATCTGGTCGATGGGGAGCTTGTTCAGGCCCGGAATCAGGCTCAAAATGTCCTTGATGCGGCCCAGCTTCTTGATGGTGCGCAGCTGGTTCAAGAAGTCGTTCAGGTCGAAGGTGTTGTTGAGAATCTTCTTCTTCAGGTCCTTCGCGTCTTTTTCGTCGATGACCTGCTGTGCACGCTCCACGAGGGTAACCACGTCGCCCATGCCGAGGATTCGGCTGGCCATACGGTCGGGGTGGAACAGTTCAATTTCGGGGAGCTTTTCGCCGACACCGATAAAGCAGATAGGCACGCCCGTCATCTTCTTGATGCTGAGGGCTGCACCGCCACGGGTGTCACCGTCCATCTTCGAGAGGCAAACGCCGGTGAACGAGAGGCGCTGCCAGAAGGTTTCGGCCACGTTCACCGCTTCCTGACCGATCATGGCGTCGGCCACGAACAGGATTTCGTCCGGGTGAACAGCGTCGCGGGCCTTTTCGAGTTCCTGCATCAGCTCTTCGTCGATTTGCAGGCGGCCTGCGGTATCGTAAATCACCAGGTCAAAGCCGTTGTCCTTGGCGTACTGGTAACCATGCTTGATGATTTCGACCGGATTGCCCTGGCCTTCGTCGTAAACGGGAATGCCGATGGACTTGCCGAGCACCTGCAGCTGCTTGATTGCGGCGGGGCGGTACACGTCGGCGGCCACCAGGAGCGGTTTGCGCTTTTTCTTGCTACGCATCCAGAGGGCAATCTTGCCGGCGAAGGTTGTCTTACCCGAACCTTGCAGACCGACCATCATGATGCCGACCGGAGCAGGGCCAGAGAGGTTGATTTCCTTGGTTTCGCCGCCCATCACGGCCACGAGTTCGTCGTGGATGATTTTCACAATCTGCTGACCGGGGGTCACCGAGTTCAGCACTTCGGATCCGAGGGCCTTTTCCTTGACGGCCTTTACGAAGTCGCGGGTCACGTTGAAGTTCACGTCGGCTTCGAGGAATGCGCGGCGCACTTCGCGCAACGATTCGGCGACATTTTCTTCGGTGAGCTTGCCCTGCCCGCGCAGGTTCTTGAGAGTAGATTCTAGAGAGTCAGTCAGCTGTGAAAACATAGTAGCGCAAAGATAGAAAATAGAACCAGAAAAATTTCTATTTTCAGGCTAACAGCGAGGTTTTTATGTCTTTCAAGCAGATTTCTCCCGAAGAATTGAACCAGAATCCGTTTGTCGCCATCGGCAGCGAATGGATGCTTATCGCCGCCGAAAAAGGTGGCAAGACGAACGCCATGACCGCAAGTTGGGGCGGCGTGGGCATTATGTGGGGCAAGCCCTCTGCATTCGTGTTCATTCGCCAGACGCGCTACACCAAGGAATTCGTGGATGCCGGCGACCACTTTACGCTCAACTTCTTCGGCGGAAATTTCAAGAAGGAACTCGGTTACTTTGGTCGTGTCTCTGGCCGCGACGAAGATAAAATCGCAAAGACCGGCATGAATGTTTCGACCGTTGAAAATGTTCCTGTTTTCGATGATGCGACAACCGTACTCGTCTGCCGCAAGATGTTCACGCAAAAGCTCGACGAAGCCAGCTTCATCGACAGAAACGTCCTGGAACAGAATTATGAAATCGGCTCCAGCGATTCCATGCATTCCATCTACATCGCTGAGATTGAAAAAGTCCTGGTGAAGGAATAGTCCTTCTTAAGAACATCAGACATCTATGTCCGAATCGAAACCATATTGGAATTTTCCGTTTTTGACTTTGCCGGATCCGCTTTCCCAACTTTCTCTTATAAAGTCTGTTTCGAACTTTAGGCCCTCTGCCGCCATTTTTTCGAGTACCTTGACGGGTGGCGTGTCGCTGGTTTGGAAACTCGCTTGACCGCTTAGAATTTCCCGTAGGTCAAGGCCATCATCCTCAATACCCATTGCTTCGGTTACGGTTCCCCAGTTCTCCGTCCGCCAATTGGAACGCATACAAGTGTTTTCGTACCAATCAGGACAGTCTCCGCTGAACATTTCCTTCGTCCATCCAAATAGTGGTGGTAACGGTGGTGTTCATAATGACTTCCTTGTTCCCATAGCCTGCTTGTAAAGTGCAGACCATAGGCGTGTAATTGTCAATGATGTGAATCCATTATTTTAGAGCGACCTTAGCTCCGAGATCTTCAAAGCTTTTTTTGATCTTTTCTGCATCAGCCTTCAGCACAGCTCCCTTGATTACGCTGTTAGGTGTTTCAATTAGGTCCTTCGCTTCTTTGAGACCCAAACCGGCAATGGCTCGAATGGCTTTGAATATCTCCAGCTTTTTGGGGCCACATTCGACGAGAATTATGTTGACCATTTCACCGATATTTTTGGTTTCGCTTATATCTTTTACATTGGAAGCAAAGTTCAAATCACATCCGTTCTTTTCAAAGGTTTCCTTAGACTT
>LVAE01000081.1 GCA_001603905.1 Fibrobacterales bacterium Fibro_02 | reverse complement strand
CCAGCCATACCGATGACCTTGTTGGCCGGGAGGCCGGACTGCTTCTGCATGTTGTAGACCATGGCGTCGAGCGGGTTGGTGATCACGATGACGAATGCATCCGGAGCGTTTTCCTTGATGGCTTCGGCAACGGTCTTGATCACGCCGCAGTTCTTGTCCAGGAGGTCGTCACGGCTCATGCCCGGCATACGCGGGAAACCGGCGGTCACGATCACGACGTCTGCGCCCTTGATGGCGGAGTAGTCGGTAGAACCCTGAAGATCCACGGAAGAGTTGATGACGGAACGGCCTTCCATAATGTCGAGAGCCTTGCCCTTCGGCATGCCCTGAGTCTGCGGAATATCGATAAGGACCACGTCGCCAAGATTCTTCTGAGCGAGCACGAGAGCCATTGTACCACCGATTTGACCAGCACCAACGAGTGCAATCTTCTTTCTAGCCATGATTTAACCTTCCTTTTAAGGTAATTAGATTTTTACGCATCAAATATAGCATTTTTTCGTGTTTCAGACAATGAAAAAACGCCCCAAAAAGCCGAAAAACGGAAAAAATAAGCTACACTACGTCCCTTTTAACAACCAACCGCGATAGTAAGTCAACGAAGAAAACCTATATTTGGATGGCAAAGGTTCTTTTTTCAAACCCTCTATAAAATCATCAATATACTTTTGAAATTTTTCCACAATAAATATATAGCGCTTCATGATTTCCGTATGTTCTCGTGAATCGATATGCGCAGGCATTCCAATTTCATCATCATTAAAAATAATGACACTTTTACTAAAATCTAGCCCAGACGATGTCCTTTTGGAATTTTCACTTTCAAATTTATATGCATGCGTATGCTGGATATTCGACCTAAATGGAATCGCAAACCTAAAGGAGCGGTATTCCACTAGCAACACCAAATAAGGGCGGTTTTCCTTCACAAGAATTTCGGTATTATCTGCATAACGCTCGTAAAACAACGGTGATAGCAGCATAACCTTGGGGATGTTTTCTTTTTTCATGTTTTCCTTTTTTTGACAAAAAAAAGAAGCCGCTTTTATATGGATATATAAAAACGACTTCATCTAATGAGCTTTCTTTTTTTCTCAGGTGGTCGCTCTACCACCCTGTCATCATTTCGAGCTTTCTTTTTTTCTCAGGTGGATGCTCTGCCACCCTGTCTATTATAAATATACATTATTCTTCGACAAAAAGCAAGCTTTTTCCAAGTTAGCGCTCGAATATATTTAAAATAGTAGGGGCTCCGCCCCCTCCCCCCCGAGATTCACATAGAAACACTTTTTCAATTCACGATTTGGTTGTATATATGTTGTTTTTCTTCACGAGCATCAAAGAATTCATTCAATATTGATGAAAAAATATCTGCATTCTTTTTATCCCCATGTTTCAGAAATTCATTTCTACAATGAACCGCAATATGAAAAATTTTGTCAAAAACAAAGAAGCTCTATTTTTCTTCCAATTTGAGCATCAAATTGTGCGTTTCGATAAGGATGGCGATGATTTTGCGGTAATGCGAGATATCGTCGAAGGTAAGGGTGCGGTTCTTGCGGTCCTTGAGCCATTTTTGAGCGGGTTGGTAGCCGCCGATGTAGAAGTTCCAGGCTAGTTCAGGAACGTTCGCAAAATACTGCGTCTTGTTGATGTAGACTTTCCCGCTGATGTCATCCCCGACTTGGTCGGGGATCTCCCTTTCAAAACGAATCTCGCTTACGGCATTGTCGCCTTCGATGTCAAAGGAGGTCGCCTGCGGAGGAATTTCTTCCATCAGGTGCAATTTGCGGAGTTTATTGCCGATGAAAACGACGCGTTCGAATTCTTCCTTGTTTCCGGGATAAGGAATACGCGGGAAATCGATTTTCAGGAATTCCTTGTATTTTTCACGATAGGACGGAGTGTGGAGAACGCCGTAGATGTAATCGAATACTTGTTCTGGAGTTGTAATATGCGAACGATTGTCACCCTGGAGAGGCGACGCCTCGATAGGGTCTATGGATTCTATCGGCCCTCGGCCTCCAGAATGACATTCGTCTAGGCATGCGTCGATCTTATGCCAAATTTTTTCGTCTAGATTGGGCTTGCGAGTTTCGCCGAGCTTTTCTTCACCTTCTGTTGGGTAAAGGTAGAGAGGGAAAACGTTTCCACCACCTAATTTCCCTGCACTAGCAATCAAATTCATATCGCAAACATTGTTCGTGCAAAAAACATATTTCCAATTATCTATGCATTGTCGCGATGCAATTAAAGCAAAATTCTCTTTTTTTTCAATTAGATTATTATGGACTTTAAAAAACGCTCTTTTTATTAATTTCTCGTCATAATAAATAATCTTAGGATCAAAAGGTCGGTATAGATATTTCTGTATTTTAGATGGATTAAATTGTGACTCTGCAATTCTTTTTAGTAACGGATAACCGCTTGAATCTTCAACATTGTAACATTTTGAAAAATTACTATCATATTTCTTTTGCAACAATTTTTCTATTCTTGCTTCTAAATCATAATGGTTCTCATCTATAAATAAAAGATCCCTTCCTGATTGAACCCCACTTGTATTCATTTTCATTAGTTCGTCAATCTTGAAGCCTTTTTCGTATTCTTCTTGTATTGAAAAATCCTTTGGAACAAAAAAGAACTGAGGCCTTTGCGGACACAATTCTTTCCAGGGCACATCGCTAAAAGAAGTCTTTGCTAAAAATGTGTATTTTTCAAAGCGTTTGCCGAAGAGTTCATAATGGTAAACGCGGGCTAGAGATCCTTCGACTTCGCCCTTACGGGCTTCGCTCAGGATGACACTCTGTTTTTTCTTAATAAAAATGTTAATGCTTACGCCTTGCATGATGTCAAAGACATTCTCATCTTTATCGCCATCAAATGCAGTTTCCTTTTTACGAGTGTCGCCATGCAAATCAAGAATGTAGATTTCATCAAAGGTCTCCATCAATGCTTTTCGCATTTGTCGATGGATGATTCCATCTATAAAACTATTGTTTGAAATATACGCGAGAATTCCTTCGCCATTCTTTTCTACATAGTAGTGACCTAATCTAATGAATTTGATATAATCATCCGAAAGTGGTTGGATATTTCTCTCGTTTAAATTCTTCTTGTAGGTTTCCGACAATTCTTGGATCCAAGCGCTTTTATTGCTACTGCTTACACTATACGGCGGATTTCCAATCATCACCATTACGGGAGTGTCGCGCTTAACAAGGTTTGCCTCGTTCGCTTCTTGCGCAAGCCATTGTGCAAACAATGTCCCCGTGTCGTGGTCACATTCTTCAAGGGAATTGGTAAGGAATATGCGAAGTCGTTTGTCCTGTCTTGCCTTGTAGCCTGTCTGCGCTAACACCATGTCCAATTTCAAATGTGCAACGGCGTATGGAGCCATCATGAATTCAAAACCGTTCAGGCGCGGAAGCAGATGTTCTTCCACATAATTTTGCCAAGCGCCCTTTTGGTTTTCCATACCGGAATATATCTTGCGAACCACTTCGGCAAGGAATGTTCCCGTTCCGGTTGCCGGGTCGAGAATCTGAACTTTATGGTATTCTCGCGTTTCGTATTTCTTGTGGTCTTTGGTGCGGTTGTCCGTATATAGGTTCGAAGTTTGGCGAATCGTCACCTTGCTCGTATCAGCGAGACCATCGCTCAAACCAAAGCGCGTTTTCAGAATTTCATCAACGGCATTGACGATAAAGTGGACGACGGGTTCGGGCGTGTAATAAACACCGCAGGCCTTTTTCTGCTTGGGGTCGTAATAGCGTAGAAAATCTTCGTAGAAGTGAATCATGGGGTCGGCTTGACCCGTAGCCTTTCCAAAATTCTTCATGACCTTCGGCATGTCCGTCACTCGGAATGTTTCCGCTAGGTCATCCACAATCCATGCGATGCTTGTATCTACATCGAATGCGGCGACATTCTGGAAAACTTTGCGCAAGAACGGATTTGTCTTGGGAATGAGCGTGGCCGCTTCTTCTCGACTGAACGTATCAGGAGTGTCGTCATGGAGCCTTGCGGCAAACATTCCATAGCAAATCGTCTGGGCGTAAATATCGGCAAATTGCCGTTCCGTCAAGTCATGAATCAACACCTTCTGAAAAGACTTCCATTGCCCCGCCAGTTCACCCGTCTTTTCGCCATCGGCTTCGAGAGTCTTTTCGATTACTTCGGCAAGGAGGCGCGCCTTAGCGGCCATCATCTGTGCCAGTTTTGTAGAACTTGTAATCTTCTGCGGTGTTGATTTCGCAATGTGCGCCACCATCTCCAAAAACATCGGGACATTAGCGTCTATCAGCGCAATCTTATTTCCTTTGATTTCCGCAATACGAATGCTATTAATGAATTCGCCGTTTTCATAAAGATGAAAATCAAGGTAATCCGTGAAAAGGATATGGTCTAGCGAGTTCTTGTAGCGGTTGAACTGTTCCTTGTGCTGGCGGTTCCCATCCAGGTCGCTATCGCCAATGTCTTTAGCTTCTACGAAGGCAACAGGAATGGATGTTGCGCCTTTCCCTTTCGCGATAATGTAGTCCGGAGCTCCGCACTGGATTCGGCTCGGTTCGTTGGTGATGGTGAATTTGGGAAGCAAGTCACCAAGCAGTTTCGCAAGTGCCGGGCGGTAGCTGTGCTCAGTCGCCTTGCCCGTAGAAAACTGCTTGGAAACTTCGTCGATGTACTGTGCGACGGCTTGAATCTTGCTCTTGTCCAAATCGGCCATGATGGCTCCAGCGTTGCGAGAGTCGTTCCATTCTAAGCCATAATTAAGCAATGGATTCTATCGCTACGCCTAACGGCTTCGCTCCAGAATGACATTCCACACATTTTTATAAATAAAAAGGCGTGGAGTCGTAGGCTTATATGCTGGACGGGTCACCACAACCCTGCAATACATAAACACAAACGACCCACGCCCAATGCGGGCGTGAGCGTTCGTCCTATTCTGTATTGCTTTTAGAAGTGGTGATTTTCCAGCATCGAATAAGAGACGAATCTCAAAAATTCCGGTCGCTCCGAACCATTCGGTACGGAGCTATGTCAATACGAATGATAGTAAAAAAGGAGATGACCGCCTATGCGAACATCCCTAAAATCGCAAAAAAAACAGGTAAAAGGGAATCTGTCTAACGAATGTCTAAAACAAGTCCAGCGAGCTGTCGAGGTAGATTTCTTCGCGGACCTTGAGCTGGAATTCGGGTTTGGTCATGTAATAGAGCAAAAATTCCAGGATGACGGCGCTGCCGAGGCTGCGGCCCTCGATTTTGAAATGGCGGAACCCTTGCGGGGCATAAACCTTTTGAATGTCTTCAATTCCGATAAATCCGGGATTTTTCATGGCATCGGAGAAGCGATAGCCGCGATCCGCGTTCGGAGAGACGCAAATATGGTCTTCTTGAGTTTCGCCGAGGTTCTTTTGGCTCACGTTCTCGTAGCACTTTTTGCGGTCTTGGCAGCCGAACCAGCAGCATTCATTGCACAGGAACTCGACTTTCTGCTTTTGCGCAGCCGATAGTGCGTTGAATTTAGCGAATTGCTTGTTGAGCCTGAAATCCGGCACCACGTAACTAAATTCGTCGCGGTTCAGTTCACCCTCGAATTGGGCGAAATCTGTCAGCACCTTCGTGGTCGAAGAAACGAAATAGAATCCCGGATACTTCGCCTTGATGTAATCGAGCAACAAATCCGAATGAATGATGACGCCGCTCGGAGCCGCTCCGTTTTTCTCAAAGAGGGCGCACAAGGCGTTGCATTTTTTGTCGGCAAGATGTTCTTTGCGAAGCAAGGAATTGCTGAAGGTCAAGCGCGCCGAGATGCCATATTCCTTGGTGAGCGCAGCAACGGACTCGGGGTCTGCATCGCCAAATCCGACGCGGCCACCACCCCACAGGCAATCGCTGGGCGCACCGTAAATAGAACCGATTTCGCACCACTCGTAAAAGTATTCCCGATGCTCGCGGAACAGAGGCAAAAACGCCTTGTATAGGTCGTAAAATTCGAACAGGCCGGGAAGGTGGTAGAAAACGCTCATCACGTCAAATATACCTATTTCTATTTCGCCCACCTACCCTATTTTAACTATATTACAATCATCTCCGAACTCCGAAATTCGAATTCTGAATTATCCTATGCGCACTTTAGTTCTTTCTGATATTCACGGTTCTGCGTTCGCCTGCAAGATGGCTCTTTCTTACCTTGACAAGCTCAAATGCGACCGAATTTTCTTATTGGGCGACCTTCTTTATCACGGGCCGCGGAACCCGCTGCCGGGCGGACACGACCCACAAGGGGTTGTCGAGCTTTTGAGCCCGCTCAAGGAGAAAATTACCGCGGTACGCGGCAACTGCGACGCCGAAGTGGACCAGATGGTGCTCGGATTCCCGTGCCTTGCCGACTACGCTGAATTCGAAGAAAACGGACTGCGCCTGTTTTTGAGCCATGGTCATCTGTACGACCCGTACCTGTTCAGCCACTACAAGGCCGACGTGTATTTTTCGGGGCACACGCACATCTTTACCGCCGAAAAGAACGCTGATGGAGTCTACTGCCTGAACCCAGGCTCCACGAGCCTGCCCAAGGGCGGAAATCCGCCGACTTTCGGACTTTACGAAACCTTCGGCGAAGGCTCCACCACTCCCCCGCGATTCAGTGTACACCACCTAGAAACCGGCAAGGAACTGGCAGCTGTCGAGATCGTGCAAGAGTAAATAGAATTATCACTTGCATTACCCCCAACGAAAGACTATATTTAATACCGAATTCAGTCTTACGCGAGGTTTTATGCCGACCTATAAAGATTCAATGCAGAATAAAGCCTCAAAAATTTTAAGACTTTTGGCTCAAAGTGAAGACGATTTTTCAAAGGGAAAATCAACCCGTCAAAAAGACCTCTTTGATTCCTTGGAGAAGGAACTAAAAAAGAGTCAATCTAGATGACGCCCTCTGGACACGTATGATGTTCCCAATTGTATAGCCCTATTTCTTCAGTGCCGAGAGGAATTCCTTGAGGCGGGCATCTTTCGGGTTGTCGAAGATTTCTTCGGGGGTGCCGTCTTCCTTGACGTAGCCGTCGGCAAAGAACAGCACGCGATTTGCGACTTCGCGGGCAAAGCTCATTTCGTGCGTCACCACGACCATCGTCATGCCGGATTTTGCCAAGTCCTTCATAATCTTGAGAACTTCGCCGACCATTTCGGGGTCCAAGGCGCTTGTCGGTTCGTCAAAAAGGATTGCCTCGGGCTGCATGGCCATGGCGCGGGCAATCGCCACACGCTGCTGCTGACCGCCGGAGAGCTGTGCTGGATAATGATCCGCCCTATCCAAGAGACCGATACGGTCCAAGAGTTCCTTCGCACGATTTTCCGCTTCGGCTTTGGTCATGAGCCCCAATTTCATCGGAGCGAACATGATATTCTTGAGGGCAGTCATGTTCTTGAACAAGTTAAACTGCTGGAACACCATGCCCACGCGCTTGCGAACGTCAGGTTTCCACACGCCCTTCGCCAAAATGCTCTTGCCATCCAATAGAATGTCGCCACCCGTCGGAATTTCGAGCAGGTTCAGCTGACGCAAGAATGTAGACTTGCCGCAGCCCGAAGGCCCGATAATCGCAATCACGTCGCCGCGGTGAATGTCGAGCGAGATTCCCTTGAGAATCTGCTTGTCGCCGTAAGACTTGCAAAGGTCCTTGACCTGGATTAAAGTTTCTGCATTAGCGTTCATTTTTCTTCAACCTCTTTTCAAGCTTTGCAACACAGGCCGAAAGCCCGGCAACAATGACAAAGTAAATGGCAGCCACGGCAAGGAGCGGGAGCATAGCCTCGTAGGTCATGCTGCGGATAATGTCACCGCCGCGCGTCAAATCCATCAGGCCGATGTAGCCGCAAATGGACGTTTCCTTGATGAGCGTGATAAATTCGTTCGTGAGCGCAGGGAGCGAGTTCTTGAAAGCCTGCGGGTAGACGACACTGTAAAGAATCGTGCGGAACTTGAGTCCGAGACTGCGCCCCGCCTCAATTTGGCCAGGGTCTACGCCCTTGATGCCGCTACGGATAATTTCTGAAACGTAGGCACCCGAGTTCACACCGAACGCGACAATCGCCACGAGAATCTTGTTCACGTTCACCGACGAGAATACGATATAGTAAATGATGAGCAACTGGATCATCATCGGCGTTCCGCGAATCACGGCGAGGTAGACTTTAGCAAGAGCGTTCAGCACCTTGTAGCGGCCGTTGAATTCGTTGCCGGTGCGGATCTGCGCCACGACAAAACCAATCAGAATGCCGAGCAGCGCAGCAAAGAGCGAAATAACGAGCGTGTTACGGAGGCCCAACGCGATAAACTTCCAGCGGGAATCCTTCACGAAGTTCTTGTGGAATTGCTCGGCAAAGCTCTCGTCGCTTTCCACCGCCTCGTCGCCACGGACAATCACGACAATTTTCGAAAGCGTATACGGAGTCGTGAAGTTGATGGACTTCTTGCGTTCCTCGGTCACAGTAAAGCCAGCGAACCCCACATCGGCCTTGCCCGAAGAAACAGCGTTGATAATCGCATCGAATTCGATGTCCTGAATTTCAACGGTACGGTTCAGGTAGTCGGCGATGTAGTTCACGATTTCGATATCGAGGCCGACAATTTTCGCATTTTCGTAGTATTCATACGGCGGGAACTGAGCATTCGTCGAAACAATCAGCTTCGGGCCTTCGGTCACCTTCTTTTGATAATGGTAGTCGCCGGTGCGGTAGATGTATGTATTAAAGAGCGAATCGTAGACGCCATCCTTTTTCATGGCTTCAAGCGCCTGGTTCACGGAATCGAGCAGCGCCTCGTTCCCCTTCGCGACAACGCCCGCGTACATTTCTTCGACAAAAACCTCGTCCAAAATGCGGAGCGACGGATTTTCGCGCACGAAGGCCTTGGCGGGCTGGTCATCACTCAAGACCGCGTCGATTTTTCCCTGTTTGAGCGCCTGCACGGCATCGGCAAGTTTTGTGTAGCGGTCCACATCGATTTTCGCGGTATCGCCGCCGAAATCGGACGCATATATATCGGCTGTGTTGCCGATCTGCACGCCCACCTTCTTGTGGCCGAGATCATTAACGCAGTGGACTTTATTGGGGATTACCGCCTGCTTGCTATCGCAAGACACCAGGGCGAGCGCATAAAGCGCGATGAGGATTGGGAGGAGGAATTTTCGCATCTTTTTCACCTTGGGGTTAAATTTAGAAAATTTCCGCCGCCCCGCAACGCCCCGGCCTGCCGTTTACTATCTTTTGCTTATGCATTACACTCCTTATCGCGACCTGCTGCTGAAGATTTTCCCGAATTACCTGAAGGTGCGCAAGCTCCCGCTAAACGGCGGCATGAGTTGCCCGAACCTGGACGGTACCAAGAGTTTTTCGGGTTGCAGCTACTGCAATAACCGCAGCTTTAGCCCGGTATTTGACCAGGCGAAGGTCTCGATTCAGGAACAGCTCGACAAATTTGTGCCGAGGCTCCGCGAAAAGTACCCGAACGCAGGGATTCTCGCCTACTTACAGCCGTATACGAATACGCACGCGCCGCTGGAGCACCTGAAGGGAATCATCGATCCGATTATCAAGCATAAGGAGATTGCGGGCCTTGCAATCGGCACGCGCCCGGACTGCCTCGAAGACGACAAGGTCGCCTACCTCGCGGAACTCAATCGCAAAAAGCCGATTATCGTGGAAATCGGCCTGCAAACCGCAAATGACTTGACACTTGCCGCCATCAACCGCAGGCATACCCTCGCCGAGTTCACGGACGCCGTCAAGCGCTGCCAGGCGGCGGGACTTACCGTCACCACGCACGTCATCGTGGGCCTCCCCGGCGAAACCATGGAAGATTTCAAGCACACCGCCCAAGTGGTACGCGACTTGAAACTTGCCGCGGTCAAGATTCACCCGTTGCACATTGTGGCGGGCACCGTGATGGCGCAGGACTACGCAAACGGTGAAATCAAGCTCCTGAATTTTGAAGAATATTGCGAAGCGGTCGCCGAGATGATCAAGATTATCGGTTTTGAAACCGCTATCGAACGCTTTAGCGGAGAAAGTCCGAGCGATATGCTCATCGCCCCCGACTGGTGCGGCGAAAGGGACAAGATAATCGCTACGGTAGAAAAGCTGCTTGATAAAGCCGACTGAGCAGCTTGGAGGGGTGATTCCCGGTCAAGCCGGGAATGACATGTTGCGAGAAATTCTTATATTACAACGCAAATGAAACAGATTGAAGACTACATTATCTCTGTTCCGGATTTTCCGCAGCCGGGGATTCTTTTTCGCGATGTCACGGGGATTCTCAGCGATGCTGACGGTCTTAAGTTGACTCTTGACACGCTTTACAAGGTTCTTGAAAACGTTGAATTTGATATAATCGCAGGACTTGAAGCCCGAGGATTTTTATTCGGAGTTTCGGTAGCGGAGCATTTCCACAAGCCGTTCGTACCCGTACGCAAGAAAGGCAAGCTCCCCCGCGAAACCGTCGAAATATCTTATGACCTGGAATACGGCCAGGCGACCATGGAAGTCCACAAGGACGCCATAAAGCCAGGGCAACGCGTGGTTATCGTAGATGACCTGCTTGCGACAGGTGGAACCGCGAAGGCAGCCGCTTCTCTCGTAGAAAAATTGGGCGGCAAGGTGGAGCTCTGCGCCTTTGTGATTGAACTTTTGGACTTACACGGGCGCGAAGCACTCAAGGGTTACCGAGTGGAATCGCTCACCAAGTTCCCGGGACACTAGTAAGTTTAGAATTTCCTATTTCGGAACTCGGATTTTGAATTCGACCTTAGGCGTTTTAGAAACCTAAAGACGTTTTTCTTATTATATTTTTTTTAAGAAGAAGGATAAAATGTCTGATAATAAACAAAATGCTAAACGATGGGCCAGTCGAGAACTGAAAAGAGAAGGCCTCATTCTTGAAAAATTCTTTAGACTGAC
The DNA here is from genome assembly GCA_001603905.1 of Fibrobacterales bacterium Fibro_02. Classification (GTDB taxonomy): domain Bacteria; phylum Fibrobacterota; class Fibrobacteria; order Fibrobacterales; family Fibrobacteraceae; genus Fibrobacter. Next base: position 28,492 of record LVAE01000081.1, on the reverse strand, counting down.
CGAAAACAAGGCCGACATCACCACCGAATTACTCGCAGGTCTAGCCACCTTCATCACGGTAGCTTATATCCTTGCGGTAAACCCTGAAATTCTCTCGGCAGCCGGAATGCCCAAGGGCGGAGTTTTTATTGCGACCGCACTTGCCGCAGCCATTGGCTCGGCCCTTATGGGATTCTTGGCGAACTACCCCTTCGTACTCGCTCCGGGACTCGGCATCAACGCCTTCTTCAGCTACACCGTCGTACTGATGATGGGATACAGCTGGCAATTTGCATTGTTGGCGGTATTCGTCGAAGGAATCATCTTCTTCGTCCTTTCACTTTCCGCAGTTCGCGAGAAACTGTTCAACTGCATTCCCATTTCGCTTAAAGCGGCCGTCGCAGTCGGCATTGGCCTTTTTATCGCATTCATCGCTTTGCAGGGCGGAAAAATCATTGTCAGCAATTCCCAAACCCTTGTAAGCCTTGTCGATTTTAGAAGGGCGGACTTCCACACGACAGGTATCTGGACAATCCTTACATTTGTCGGCATACTCATCACGTCTGCCGTTATCGCCAAGGGAATTCACGCAGGACTTTTAATCGGCATCTTAGCCACCTGGTTCCTTGGCATTTTTGCTGAAATTTTCGGAGTCTACATACCGAACCCCGACCAGGGTTTCAATTCCATCATCCCTCATTTCAAGAACTACTTCGGGACACTCAGCAACACATTCAACGAATTCGGAGAAACATGCGGAGCCCTATTCACCCCTGATTCGTGGACGCATTCCATAAACGGAGTCATTGTCGGGCAAGGATTCTCCTTATTCAAGTCTATCGATTTCTTTATCGTTTTATTAGCCTTTTTCTTTGTTGATTTTTTCGATACGCTGGGAACATTAATCGGTGTATCGTTCAAGGGCGGATTCATCTCCAAGGACGGAACACTCCCCCGCGCCTCAAGAGCCCTTTCGGCAGACGCCATCGCCACCTCCGTAGGTGCTGTCCTCGGAACCTCGACAACAACAACCTTCGTCGAAAGCGCTGCAGGCGTCGCCGTCGGTGCACGCACCGGTCTTACCGCCATTACAGCGGCAGGCCTGTTCGTTTCAGCAATCTTCTTTGCTCCCATCTTCCTCGCCATTCCGAGTTTTGCGACAGCCCCCGCATTATTCGTCGTCGGCTTTATCATGGTCACCGCGGTTTCAAAAATCAACTTCAACGACGCCAGCGAAGCCATTCCCGCCTTTATCTGCATGATATCGATGCCGCTCACCTATTCGATTGCCGACGGCATCATGTTCGGCGTCATCTCGTATACACTGATTAACATCGTCATCGGTAAAATCAGGAAGGTCCATTGGCTCTTGATGGCACTCACCGTGTTCTTTATGCTCAAGTATATTCTGCTTTAATCGCCGAACATTATACAAACGAAAACGCTCCGAGATTTTTCTCGGAGCATTTTTCAATTTAAACCTAAGCAGGAATTACACGCGCTTGAAAATGAGCGACGTATTGATTCCGCCGAAAGCGAAGTTATTGGACATGATGTATTCCACGTCCATTTCGCGTCCGGAACCCGTAATGTAGTCCAGCGGAGCACATTCGGGGTCCACGTTTCTCAAATTGAGGTTCGGGCTGAACCAACCACGGTTCATCATATTGATGGCAAGCCAGGCCTCGATTCCACCGCAAGCTCCAAGCGTATGACCGACATAGCTCTTGAGGCTGGAAAGGGGAACCGCACGCTGCTTGAGCGCATTGTATGTAGCCCAGCTTTCGGCAATATCGCCGTGGTGGGTTGCCGTACCGTGACCATTCACGTAACCGATTGCATCGGCAGAAAGTCCCGAATCTTCAATCGCCAATTCTAGAGCCTGCTGCATGGTTTCTTTCTTGGGCTGCGTGATGTGTTCACCGTCGGTATTGGAACCGAAACCGACCAGTTCCGCGTAGATCTTTGCACCACGCGCCTTGGCGTGTTCATATTCTTCGAGAACCAGTGCACCGGCACCTTCACCGATTACCAGACCGTCGCGGTCCTTGTCGTAGGCGGCAGGAGAAAGTTCCGGATGGTCGTTCTTGGTGCTTGTCGCAAACAAGGTGTCGAACACCGCGGATTCAGTCGGATCCAGTTCATCGGCACCGCCCGCAATCATCACGTCCTGCTTGCCGTACTTGATGAGTTCGTAGGCCTGACCGATAGCGAGGCTTCCGCTGGTGCACGCCGTATTCGTCGTGACCAGGCGACCCGTAAGGCCAAGGACCACGCTGATGTTCACGGCGCAGGTCTGCGGCATGGCGCGGATATATGTCGTCGCAGTAATCTTGGAGCAGTCGTAGGTCTTGAGCATCGAGAAGAACTCGAGCAACGGGTCGATACTACCCATCGAAGAACCAAAAGCGACACCCATGCGACCGGACTTCATCAAAGCGGTCTCGTTCGTTAAACCGGCCACTTCAATAGCCTTGTCGGCAGAAGCCAAGCCCATCACGGCCACGCGACCCGCACCACGAATCTTTTTACGCGGATACGGCGGCAGAGGCTCCAGAATAGGGGCGGCAAGACGGGTATTCATCTGCTTATAGATATCCCAGGCGTCCATACGAACGACTCGGTTCTTAAGGCCCTTCAGACTTTCAATAGCAGTTTCAGCATCAAAACCAAGCGAAGATATACAGGATCCACCCGTAACAACAACACGACGCATTAAGCAAGTCCCCCATTAACAGAAATCACCTGACGGGTGATGTAGGCAGCCCCTTCCGAAAGCAGGAACACGACCGTGGCAGCCACTTCTTCGGGCTTACCCACGCGCTTCATCGGAATGGCGGGCAAAATCATATCGAGCGGAGCATCCTTGATCATCTCGGTTTCGATGACGCCCGGAGCAACGCTGTTTACCGTAATTCCACGGCTTGCAAGTTCGGTCGCCAAAGCCTTGGTCGCACCGATAAGGCCAGCCTTGGAAGCACTGTAGTTCACCTGGCCACGGTTGCCGATAACGCCAGAAACAGACGAAATCGTCACGATGCGGCCACGACGCTTGCGGCACATGGGCATCACGATCGGGTGAAGCACATTGTAAAAGCCGTTCAAGTTCGTATCGATAACCTTGTCCCAGTATTCATCGGTCATGGCTGGGAAAGCAGTATCGGCACAGACGCCCGCATTGGTTACGACACCAAAATAGACACCGTTTTCTTCGATATCCTTCTCGAGCACAGCCTTGCACTGTTCTCGGTCACGGATATTGAACTGGAGCAGACGAATAGAACCACCCTGTTCACGAATTTCGTTTGCGAGCTGTTCAACCGGAGCCGCATTCCTATTGTAATGCGCCACCACTTCGTAACCCGCCAATGCAACTGCCTTTGCTATGGCAGCACCAATGCCACCGCTTGCACCCGTAATCAAGACACTTTTTTTATTTTCCATATTGCGCCCAAATATAGTAAAAGTATACTAATTCATCTTCAAAATTGACATGGGGTCGTCCACTTCGACCGTACAGAGCGACGCCGATACAGCCAAATTATCGCCCACGAAAACCTTGCCTTCGAAAGTAACGGCCATATCGACACGCATCGTCTGGTGGACCCAGATGCGCACCACGTCGCCGGCCTTGAAAACGGGAACCGCCATCTTGCAGTTGGATACGCTCATGATAAAGCCTTCCTTGGGCTTTTGACCGAGCGAACGCCCATAAATTCCAGACAAAGCAGAAATACTCTGGGCCATGTACTCAAACGCCACATACGAAGGAACCCCCTGCAGGTCCTCTTTAAAGAACATGCAGTCCTTGTGGATATCCACTTCGGTTTCAATCGTAATCTCGTCCAGGTCATGGGAATTGACACGGTCGAGCAAAAGCATTTTGTCTTTGTGCGGAACCAGTTCGGAAACCAATTCTCTTGTCGGAAATTCAGGCGTACCCATTATTCTATTCCTTCGCTATAACTAGAGAAACATTGCAACCGCCAAAGGCAAAGGAGTTGCTGATACAATACTTGAGAGACTCCGAGGCCTGTTCGCCCGGTTTGACCAGGTGAACCTTCGGGAGTTTCGGGTCTTCGCAACCGTCGAACAGATGCGCCGGGAGAACACCCCCGTTCTGGAGTGCAAGGCAGCAGAAAGAGGCTTCGAGAGCGCCTGCCGCTCCGAGCGTATGCCCCGTAAGCGCCTTCGTGGAACTAGCCGGAGTTGTTTCGCCAAACAGGCGATTCACGGCAATCGATTCCATCGAGTCGTTCAGACGCGTTCCCGTTCCATGCAAATTAACATAGCCGATAGAAGAAGCGTCTAGTTCCGCATCGGACAGCGCCGCCTTCATCGCGAGGTAGGCGCCTTCGCCATCGGCGCGAGGTGCCGTAATATGGTCGGCATCGGCACTTTCACCAAAGCCCTGCACCGAAAGGCCCTTGCAGGATTCAACGGCAAGATCCGGCAGATTTTCGCGTGTTACCAGGAAGAACGCGGCCGCATCACCGAGAGTAAGTCCCGTACGGTTCGCGCTGAACGGATTCGTCGGCTTGTCGGACATGGCCTCGAGGGAGGCGAAGCCCAGGATGACGGACTGGGAAGCGATATCGACACCGCCCACGATAGCCGCATCGCAGTTGCCGGCATAGATGTTATTGCGTGCAGAAACAAAGGCACTCGCACTGGAGGCACACGCCGTCGAATGCACCGAGAGCATCCCCGTAATGCCGTAGCGCTTGGCGATATACTGCGCCGGGAAATCAGCAGCCTGGTAATCCAGCACATAACCTTCGGGGAACGCCCCCGTTTCCTTGAAGCTCCTGAGCGCATTCATCGAAGCTTCGGAACCGTTGTCGCAGGAACCGATAAAAATTCCGATGCGGTCTGCACCGAACTTTTCGACTGCCTTGCGGATAGAAGCATCCATCTGGGAAAGCGCCGCCTGCGAAAGCCTGTTCACGCGGTTGTCGAACTTGGAGTCCTCTACAGGAGCCAAAGACGACGGATCAATTGTCGCCGCGGGGCGCATGACACCCGCTACATCGTAGGTGGTGAATTCGCCGCGAACTCCATTCTTTAACTTATCAAAAACGCTGTCCTTGCTGCCACCCAAAATACAGTGGAACGCAAAGTCGTTAATAAACAAAGGCCTACTCAATTTGCCTCCCCTAACGTAATATGGTAACTGTAACCGCGCAAATCATTGACAAGCCTGATTTCGGCGCCGGTCTTTTTCGCCGTTAAAATCGTCTTTCCATTTTCAGAAAGCGTACGGACAAAATCGGCGTTGTCGGCACCGGAACGGGTCTCAGAAAATACAAACCCGGCCTGCTCAAAATTTTTCTGCAACGGTTCAAACGGATAAAAACAAATCTGGAAATCCGCGAGCAGATACTCCGCCTTCATCTTTTCGACATCCATCAGGGAACTTTCCACTTTCACGGAATCGCGGAAGTAGCTGATTTCGCCGATAGTCGTCCCGAATCCAGAAAATAGCACCACCGAAAGAACGGAATCATTTGCCCGCACCCAGGAATCCGCCTCGAAGGAATCTGTCGAACCGTCCGGCTTATGGAATTCCCCCACGATATGTTGCGGCATATCAAGCTTTTCGGTCATCGAGGCTGTCGGCAGGAGCGATACGGAGCGCTCATCGGAATAATAGACGGGGGCAGTCCCCGGAACCTGGCGCGCATTGTGGCAGGCGACTAAAAGGAGCAACAAAAATGCGAGTATAGATTGTTTTGTCATTACATTCCTCGCAATGACATAAAGGGTTCAATCATATACAATCCATTCAAAATCGACATTTTTGCGCCACAAATTTAGAAATTTTTACCTTCTACTGAATGGCGACAGGGCGAAGCAGCACAAAATACCGAGCAACACCGAGAAACCGAATGTCGCAACAGGAACAAAGCTGCTGAAAGAAAGGCTTCCGAAAGAAATCAGCGTCGTCATGGCCGAAAGCATCACGGCAAGGGCCGTCTTCAAGTTACGCGAGCCCCCTTCCTTGAAGAAAAGCGCATAGTCGATACCGATACCGAGAGTCAAAATGACGCCCACAATCGCAAAGAAATTGAACGGGATGCCACAATAACCGAATACGGCCGCAATAAAGAAGCAGGAAATGACCGGGGCACGGATAACCTTGAGCGCCTGGACAAAACCGTAAACCAGAACCAGTACGACAAAAACGACCAAGTAGGCCAGGGCCACGAGCAACAGGGCGACCCGCGAAAGGTCCGTCAAGGTCGCATTCACGTTATCCATCTTGTTCACCGCGTAAACAAAGGGCAATGCTTCGGCAAACTGGGAGACTTCAAAATTCGCGGCCACATGAAGCGGGAAAACGGCGCTGTAAAATTTACCGTTGACCTCGCCTATCCAGAGCATCGAAAGGATACTCCTGAACGAAGCCGGAATTTCCGATTGCGGAGTCAGGTAACGCGGCGACGCTTCCAGTACACGCACGGAATCGGGAGACAGGTTCAGGTCGCGAAGAAGTTCACCGAAAACGGGAGACGCATAAAGCCGACGGATACCTTCGAAGGTTTCTTCCTGTACCTTTAAAGATGGAATGTAGACCGAAGTCGCCAGGTAACCGCCCAGCACCGGTTTTACCGAACTGGAAACTGAATCATGGGCCATATCAAGGGCAGAATCAAGTCGACGGACGAGCGATTCTTCGTTCTGCAAAAGTTCCTGCTCCGAGGAGCCTTCCACGATAAAGTAGTTCGCCGAAATTCCCAAGTTGTTCAGTCGCGCATTCAACGCCTCGGAACGCTTGAGATTTTCGCTCATCGCATACAGGGCACGCATATCCGTATGGATATTCAGCTTCAGTACCCCCGGAACAAGGGCCAGGAGCAAGACGATTCCCGCAACGACAACCGTACGGGGAGCGAAGTGGTCGTAAATGTCCAAGATAAAAGCCGGAATTCTTGTCGGAGCCATAGATTTGGCACGAGCGTCTCCCTGCGGAAGGGGCAGATTCGGGAACAGCAACAAGATGGTCGCAAAGGAACTCGCCAGACCGACAATCGAAAAGACGGCCATCTGGCGAAGGAGCGGAAAATCGGCAAAGGTAAGCGCAATGTAGCTGAGCTCGGTAGTCATGAAACCGAGCAGGAGCCCCTTGAAAATGTGGCGGCGGATTTCAAGGCCACTTTCAGAAGTTCCGTGTTTCCAGTCGGTAAAGAAGTGGATTGCGTAATCGATACTCACGCCAATCACACTCGTACCGAACACGAACGTGAAAACGTGAATGCTCCCGAACAGGGCCCACGTTCCCGAAAGAGCCGCACAGATCGCAACGCCGATTGCCACGAGCGTACACACGATCGGAACCGGCGTGCGGAAAGCCCATAAGAGGAGCAGAAGAATCAAGACAATCGACACGCCCGAAATCCACGCCACTTCGGACTGCGCGTTCCTGGAGCTTTCGTAGCTGTGGAAAGGCACGCCGGACTTTTCGATGCGGAGCCCCTCATGAGTTAGACGAAGTGAATCCAGCACGCGGTCAAGGCGAGCGAGCACATGTCCGTCGGAGGCCATCGTCGAGACCGTCGGAGAAAGCGCCGCGCTCCACATCACGTACGATACCGAAGAATCTTCGGCGGCAAGTACCCCGTCGCGCAGGGTGAAGCGGCCCCCCATCAGCTGCGAATGGAGCGTAAAGTAGTCGAAAGATTCTGCACCGAGCAGAAAGGGGTCATCTTCCAGGTGACTCAAGTCGGCAATCGTGAAAGCCCCGTAGACCTTCTGCCGCGCCATATCGGCAATCGCCGAGAAAGCCGAGGAATCGCCCGCCTTAAGTCCCGCCTTAAGTAAATCGCGGACGGGTTTCCCCTGCAGCACGTTGCAGTACTCGAAGAAAAAGTCGCTCATCCGCTGCATCGCGGAATCGTCGACGTACAGGCGCGTTTCGGCGAAGGCACTATCGAGGGCAAAAGAGGCTTCCAGTGCCTCCGCCGCCGATTTCGCCACCGCGAAATCGCGATGCCCAACGAGCACCGTGAAGTTGCGCATCGAACGCGCACTCAGCGCCTTTTCCGCCTCGCTGACATTCTTGAATTCGCTTGAATCCGGAAGCACCGAATATAAATCCGATTCCACCTTCCAAGGCTGCAAAAGGCCAAGCGAAATAAGGGCGACATGGATGGCCGCCCAGATAATCACCGAGACAAGTTTCTTCGACGCCGGTCTCACTTTTTCACTTTCTTAAATTTTAGGGCCAAGTCCTTAAAGGCACCCTCAACGGAATCAAGGTCCTTGAAATGCGCCTGGGCAGAAAAATCATAGACGACCTGGTTGCCTTCGCCATCGACAATCGTCACCTTTTCCAGCTCGGTTCGGCCCGAAAGGACAATCGATGCAATGACACGGGCAACGGCCTTTTCCTTGGGAACAAGCCCCACGGAGAACGAATCCCCTGCCACGAAGAAGATATCGAAATTGCGAGCGAGTTCGTCGAACTTACCCGAGAAAACCGACTGGATGGTTCCCGAAAATTCGGCGAACACCGGATTGTCCTTAGCACTCATCGTCTTCTTGGAATCGCGGGCGACATCCCACTGGACAATGGAATTGTCCCCCACCCACAAGAAAGACGGGAACGGCTTTTTTGTATCCCAGACAATTCCCGCTTCGCGGTCAATCGCAAAAGACCCCGTCGAAACAAATTCGCGGTTCATCTTCTTGATCGTACGCGTCTGCTTGAAATCGCCCATGGTCAACGGAGATGCCGTCAGCACCGAAAGCGACTGCTGCAAGGCGGGTTTAGAGGCCTCGGTCAAAGGCTTCTTGAAGACATCCGAAGCAGAACCCGCCGCAAGGGCGGATCCCCAAAGAGTCGGAAGGGCAACAGCCATGACCGCGAAACCTCTAATCAACGACCGCAACATCATCCATTTTCCTCGGCAGCGAGAGCCTCGCGCACGCGTTCGATAAAGCACGGCGGACACACCATGAGCGAATCACGCTTGTTCATGTCCACCGCCATCTGCATACTTTCGGCCTTGCACAGAAGCGTGCCACTTTCGGCGTCAAAGAACTTGTACGAAAGCTTCAGGCAAACCTCGTATTCCTCGAGAGTCACCTCGGCACGGATGCGCTGCATGAAAATCATCGGGCGCAAGTAGCGGATGTGCATGTCCACCACGGGCCAAGCAAAACCACTCGCCTCCATGGCGAAGTAGTCGTACTTGATCTTGGCAAGGAGAGCGCAACGGGCCACTTCCATGAATTTCACGTAGTTGCCGTGCCACGCCACCTTCATCGAGTCCACGTCGTAAAACTCGACCTTGAACTCAACGGATTCTTTCAGTTTCTTCTGAGCCATAGAATCCCCGAATTAAACGGCGTAGTGCTTTTCACGGATCAGTTCGAGCGTCATGCGGAGATCCGGTTCCAGCTGACGGTCGCAAGCGAGCGGAGCGAACTTTTCGAACACCTGGTCGTACGTCTTGCGGACACCTTCGATGCGCTTGTCGGTGATTTCACCGCGTTCGAGGCGAATGTGGAGAGCCTGGGACGCGGCGAGCAGCACGGCGGCAGCCACCTGTTCGGTGAGTTCAATCACGCGGATACAGTCGCGGGAAGCAATCGTACCCATACTCACCTTGTCCTGGTTGTGGCATTCAGTGGAGCGGCTGAACACGCTCATGGGCATCGTATTGTGGAGAGCTTCGGCCGTCCAAGCAGAGACGCCGATCTGCACCGCCTTGAAACCGTGGTTGAGAGCAAATTCATGACTACCCGTGAGGTTAGGCGGCAGATTGCGATTGAACTTGATGTCCACAACAGTGGCCAACTGACGGTCCAGAAGATCGGCGAAGTTAGCGACAATGTTCTTGAGGGTATCCATGGCGAGACAGATATGACCACCGTAGAAATGACCGCCGTGGAAGATATTCTTTGTTTCGGGGTCTACAATCGGGTTGTCGTTTGCGCTGTTCATTTCGATTTCAATGAGCTGGCGGAGCAACGGTTCAGAATCGTAGAACACGCCCACGATATGCGGAGCGCAACGCAGAGAATACGGGTCCTGGATCTTTTCAGGAACCACGTTCTTTTCGACTTCGAGGTTCATCGCATCGCGCATCTTCTTTGCGGCAGTCACGAGACCCGGGTGCGGCTTCACGGCGAACAGGCGTTCGTAGAAATGGTAGGCATTGCCCTTCATGGCGATCGTATTCATCGCCGTAATGCGGCAAGACAAATCGGCCAGGTATTCGGCACGACTAAAGGCCATGCACGCAACGGCATTCATCACGGCAGTACCGTTCATGATCGCGATTGCTTCCTTCGGGCGGAAACGGTGCGGGGTGATACCGAGTTCGGCCATCACGTCCTTCGACGGGCGGCGTTCGCCCTTGTAAAGCACGTCGCGTTCACCGATGACTGCGCCAGCAAGGTAAGAAAGCGGAGTCAAGTCGCCACTCGCACCCACGGAACCTTCCTGCGGAATAAGCGGCAGGATATCATTCTGCAAGAACGTCATAATAATCTTCAAAAGTGCGTAGCTCACACCCGAGAAACCTTGAGCCAAGGTATTCAGACGCACCGTCATGATAGCACGGGTCGTTTCTTCGTCAAAATAGTTGCCCATGCCGCAACCGTGGAAACGGGACAAGTTGATAGGCAGCTCATAGTAACGATCGGGCGGCACCACCTGCGTGCAGGAATCGCCGTAACCCGTGGTCACGCCGTAAATGCCGCCATGCTTAGCGAGAGCTTCGTCCAGGAATTCCGCACCGGCGTCGATTTTCTTCTGGAATTCCGCAGAGGAATCCAGCTCGACATTCACTTGGCGCTTGGCAATAGCCACGACCTGTTCGATGGTTAATTTTTCTGATCCAATGACGACAGTCTTCATGTTCTACATCCTTTATTTTGAGTTTTTCCAAAAATTGTAAAAATTATACCACTGGTACGGATGCCTGAGGCACAATTTCTGTAAAAGTTGCGTGTATTCCTGCACAAGCATCCGAAGTCTTTCGGGGCGCTCCTTGCGGCTACAGTCAAAAGTGGTTTTCGCCTTCACCACATGCATCTCGTAAGGCGAACGAATATCAAAGTCATGCTTGCGGATGGCAAACGTAAAGTAGATCGGGGCCCCCAGAATACTCGAAAGCGTAAAGGCCCCTTCCGGAAAATTCGCCCTCTCGCCCAGGAAATCCATCTCGACATTCCGGTCCGTGGAATTTGCCGAGGTCCGGTCCCCCGCAATCACCACCAAGTTACCCTTCGCAATCTGTTCCTTCATCCACACGGCAGAATCGACACCAATCTTGTTTGCGTCCAGCACCGAATTCATCAGGTCAGGATTCAGCTCGAAAAGCAAAGCGTTGAACTTGGACGTTCCCGAGAAGTCGACCACCGGGAAAACCTTGAATTCCTTATGCGAATGGATTTCACCGTAGCCAGTCAGCGAGCGCAGCATTTCCATATTACCGAGGTGCGAGCAAATCAGGAATGCACCCTCGCCGCGGTCAATCTGTTCCACCAGCTTGTCGAGGTCATCGCCCTGGGTTTCCACCTGGTTCAGCTTGATCGCTCCACGCCAGCCGAGCAGTTTCTCGATCATCGAAAGCGCAAACGAAAGCACGTGCTTGTAGGTGCCCATGAAGGGCATCCGCTTGCCCTGCACCGCCGCCAAATGTTTCAGGTAAGCCGCTGAACGTTCCCGAACGGGGCGCGCCCCCATCCAGAAAAAGAAGCACACGACCGCCGTACACAGTTCAACGACACGAAGCGGCAAGTGACAAGTTATCCACAGCATAAAACGGAAGTGCCAAAGGCTTCCGCCCACTTCCTTTACTTCGTACCACTGTTGCGAATCAGTTGTCATTTTTTGCATAAAATATAGAATTTCTTTACTTCAGCAAAAATTTTTGATGCGCAATGTCGATGATAGAAGGAGTCTTGGGGACTTGCACGACGCCATCTTGAACGACGTCTTGTTTCAAGAGGATGCCGTTGACATCGAATATTTTGTAGGGAGAGGACTTATTGAGACCTTCAACAAAAAAAGTTTTCCGATTCATGCGAGACAGACGAAATCTATTTTTGATCGGGGGCTTGGAAACGGATGTCGGCTTTTCATCAGGAAGCAAAGTCCACCAATTGTCAATCATTATAGCTCCACCATCCACCGGTGAGCCCACACAATCCCATAGCGTGTCGCAAATAATTCCATGAGTATAGAAAACGCCTACTATATCATAGGAGTCAGAAGTCATATTCGCAATCATTCGGTCAATTAAATGTTCTGCACTGTCTTTTGTTAACTTAACGACACCCCATTCTTGTAATTTGAGAAATTCGTTTCGGAGAATATCTTTTACAGGCAAATCGTTTACACTTTGGGAGCGGCAAGATATGCGATGCATTATTATTTCATTTTCTTCAAAATTCACAAAAACGGCATAATTTGTATCAAGTGTAGAATAATAGGCGATTCCTGTAAAAATGGTTGTAGAATCCCAAATGTAAATGGAATCAATGCAATTAATAAAGGACTTTGAGCAAGATTCTCCAAAATCTAAAGAAATGTACCCCTTATCAAATTTCAAATCTGTTCCAACACGGATATTGCTCTCAGGTTTTTCTATTTCGTCAGCAAATAGAATTGTTGTAAAAAACATAACTAGTATAATATATTTTTTCATCCCAAGCCTCCTACTTAAATGATATTTCTAATGCCGATTGGATTGGGTTGAAGTCAACACGATAAACATCTGTATTCTGGTGAACAGTCTCGCCCTTTCCCAAGAACTATCCATAAACATTTAATAGCACTTCATTATTTCAGCAAAAATTTTTGATGCGCAATATCGAGAATAGAAGGAGTCCTGGGGACTTGCACGACTCCATTTTGAACAAGGCCCTGTTTCAAGAGAATGCCGTTGACATCAAATATTTTGTAGGGAGAGGCTTCGTCGAATCCTTCAACAAAAAAAGTTTTCCGATTCATGCGAGACAGACGAAATCTATTTTTAATTCGTGTCTTGGAAATAGAAGTCGGCTTTTCATCAGGAAGCAAAGTCCACCAGTTGTCGATCATTGATGCGTCACCATCAGCATCTTGTGCACAACAAAACGTGTCGTCACTCTCCGCATCATGATAATACCAATTACCGATATCGCCTGTATAAGCGGTATAGGCGCTGTCTTCCATATTTTCCCACACAGACGAACCTCCAAGCATAATAAAAACAACTTTATCAATAAGCGTCTCAGCGCTATCTTTGGATATATCTATAGAATTCCATTCCTGCAAATTCATAAATTCATGTCTTAAAATTTCTTTAAGAGTCTTATTGTTAGCATCTAAAAAAAGACCTTTATATGTCCTAAAAATCGTAATACGATTAGCGAATAAATTTACAAATACAACAAAATTTGTGTCTAATGTAGAATAATACGAAAAGCCCATAAAGGGAGGCCAACCATCTATTGTATCCTTGATGCATTTTATAAAATTCTGAGAACAGGCATCACCAAATTGAAATGTCAAATAATCAGAAGGAAATATCAATTCCGTTCCCGGTCGAACATTACATCTAGGGTCTTCAAATTCGGCAGAAAATACAGTTGTTACAAATAAAATGATAATCAATATTAATTTTTTCATAGCAAGCCTCCTATTTGAATGATATTTCTAACGCAGATTGAATAGGGTTGAAATCAACACGATAAACATCGGTATTCTGATGAACAGTCACCCCATGCCCCAAGAATCTTCCGTATACATTTTTTACAGTCTGCCCCAAAATCAATTGAGCTTATGCTGCATGAATTGTGCCAGCCCAGTCACCTTCTACAAATACAGGTTGTTCTCCATACTGAATGAGTTTGAAGCCCCTCGCTACAAGAGCCTTGTCTTCGTTTAAAAGATTTGTTCGCCATATAAATGAGCCTTCGGCGTGAATCACAGTTTCTTTACCAGGTTCCAAAAACTCTAACAAGCTTCCTGATTCTAGCTGAATATTGCCAACATATATTTGCCCTGGATTGATTTTCAAATGACCTCCATTCGCACTTCACCTCGTACCACTGTTGCGAATCAGTTATCATTTTTTTGTATAAAATATAGAATTTCTTTACTTCAGCAAAATTTTCTGGTGTCCGATGTCGAGGATAGCGGGTGTTTTGGGAACTTGGACTTCGCCGTTTTCGGTTATGCCCTGTTTCAAGAGAATGCCGTTGACATCAAATATTTTGTAGAGAGAGGCTTCGTCGAATCCTTCAACAAAAAAAGTTTTCCGATTCATGCGAGACAGACGAAATCTATTTTTAATCCGTGTCTTGGAAATAGAAGTCGGTTTCTTTTCAGGAAGCAAAGTCCACCAGTTGTCGATCATTGATGCGCCTCCATCTGGATATTCTGCACAACAAGATTCTATGTCACACTCTTTACCATAATAATGCGTAGGAGTTGTTATATCGCCCATTGCATCAGTATAAATGCTGTCTTCCATATTTTGCCAACTGCATTCACCTCCAAGCATACTGTAAATGATTTTATCAACAAGAGTTTCTGCACTATCCTTCGTTAAGGATATTGTATTCCAGCTTTGCATATTCAAAAATTCATCTTTTAAAATATTTTTTAATTTTTTATTGTTGCTATCTAAATGAAGTCCTGTATAGGTTCTAAATATTGTAATACACTTCCAGGCAAAATTTACAAACACAACAAAATTTGTATCCAATGTAGAATAGTATGCAAGTCCCATAAAAGGGGGCCAACCATCTGTAGTATCCTTGATGCAATTTATAAAATCATTGGAACAAGCCTTTCCAAACTGAAATGTCAAATAGTCTGAATCAAAACACAATTCCGTTCCTGGGCGAATAACACTTTTCGGATTTTCAAATTCAGCGGAAAACACGGATACGAAAAAAAACACAATCGTTAGTATTATTTTTTTCATAATAAGCCTCCTATTTGAATGATATTTCCAATGTCGATTGGATTGGGTTGAAGTCAACACGATAAACGTCGGTGTTCTGATGAACTGTTACTCCATTTCCAAGGAATCTTCCGTATACATTTTTTACAGTCTGCCCCAAAATCAAGGGAGCTCTTGCTGCATAGATAGTCCCAGCCCAGTAACCTTCTACAATTACAGGCTATTCTCCATTCGTCATGATTTCATCGAGGCACTCATTTTTTCTTCTTGAACAGGCGACGGCCCAAAATCATCGGCGAACGAATCAGCATGCCGAGGCAGAGCTTGGTATGCGTCCAGGAAATTTCGACGTTATCGCCAAAGGCGCGGAAATTGGACACGCCGTCTTCAGGGTACTTCACCTTGATCGGATAGAAATACATCTTGAGACCAGCCCAAGACAGGCGCACCAAGATTTCGATATCGAAGCCCATGCGGTACGTGCGAATTTTCTTAGCCACCGGCCACACAAACTGTACCGGATACACGCGGAAACCGCACATGGAATCGGGAATCGACCGCGAAAGCGTCTCGACCGCGACCCAGAAATTCGTAATTTTTCGACCCTGTTCGCGAGACTTGGGTACAGAGCCATCGTACTGCGGCATCCCCGCCACCAAATCGAACGGGTGCTTTTTGGCGGCTTTCAAAAAGAACGGAATTGCGTCCGCGTCGTGCTGACCGTCGGCATCCATTTGCAGGGCATGCGTAAAGCCCATCTCGTAGGCCTTTTCGAGGCCGCTGATGACCGCGGCACCCTTGCCACCGTTCTTTTCGCGCGTCACGAGTGTCGTATTCGGGACTTCGTTTGCGACCTGCACCAAAATTTCGTGACCTTCGGGAGTATTGCCATCGTCAACCAAAATCACGGAAAGTCCCTGGGCGGCCAGCGTTTCCGCCACCTTGCGACTCGTCGCCTCGTGACGGTACACCGGCACGATAGCGCAGAACTTCATATCTTCTGGCTTCATCTTAGACTCACGCATTGGCAGCCTCCGTCATAACGAGGGTTCCACTCGAAAGGGCTCGGCCTTCTTCGAGCGTATAGGAGAAAGCGACCTTTCCTGCATCAGCCTTGTAGCTCATTTCAAGAATCGCGGGAACGTTCGGCAAAATCGGATAGCTGAACTTGGTGCGTTGGATTCGCGACACGGTCTGCGACGTCCCGAGCAGCGCATGAGCAAGCGTCACCACCATATCCACCTGCGCAACCGCAGGAAGCAGCTTGAACGCCGGGAAATGTCCGCTATAGAAATCGCTGGTTTCGGGGAACACGAGCTTGAGCGTCACCGTCCCCGGCTCACGCTTCATCTTCAGAATCTTAAAATTCGGGCTTTCGGGAATACCGAACAATGCCTGGATATCGCGCATCTTGATCTTACCTTGTGTATCCTGCGGAAGTTCCTCGAGGTAGCGCCACTTCTTGGGCGACACCGTATTCTCGATGAACTGCATCAGGTGCTTCTTGAAGAAATTGTTGATTTCGAGTTTCGGCAGGTCCTTGAACTTTTCACGGCCTTCGGCATTCAGCACAATCGCCGCGGCAAGGTACTGGCGGCTCCCCACCATCGGGACCACGCGTACATCCTGTACCAGGCCCGTCTGCTTCAGGCGATTTTCTACTTCAGGGAGAGAAATTCGCTTTTCCTCGATCTTCACGATGGAATCGGCGCGGCCCTTCAACAGGAAACGCCCGTCGTCGTAGATTTCCACGAGGTCGCCCGTCGTAAAACCTTCGGGTTCCAGAATGTAGCTCGACTTCACGTTCAGGCAGTCGTTTTCGCCAATGCTCATCTTGCAGACTTCAAACGGTTTCCAAATGGGGCCGTTCTTGGACTGCCTGTAGGCTATGCCACCGGTCTCGGTACTGCCATAGATTTCTGTGGTCCAGTAGCCCGTGATGCCTTCGCACTTGCGGGCCACCTCTTCGGGAAGCGGGCCGCCCGAAGAATAGATAATCGGCGTATACTTGAACTCAATCGGCTTTTCGGCATCGGCAGCGAGGCGCTTCAGGTAAGCCGGGCTCGACGCGATTACCGCCTTTTCACCGGCCAGGCTAACGAGTTCGCTCGGATAGTCGATGCGGTGTCTACGGAACGGAAGCCCCGTCGCCGTCGGCAGTAGCACCGTAAACAAGAGGCCGTAAATGTGGTGGTGGTTTACCGTGCTGTAGACCTTGCGACCCACCCAGTCATCGCCGAAAACCTTCACCAGTTCATACAGTTCATTTTCAAATTGTGAAAAACGCTTGGGCACGGATTTCGGCTCGCCCGTCGTTCCCGAGGTAAACATCACCATCTCGGCAGCATTCTTGTCAAAACTGTTCCACAAGGTCTCGACTTCGGGTCCGTTCAAAATATCCTGGATCTGCACCGCACCGGCAGAAGCATCGCCAAAGGGAGTGTCGGTGATAAAACCGTATCCGGGCTTCTTGATTTCCTTGATAAAGGCTTCCTGGCGGTTCGCCGTCACCATCGCCTTGCGGCCACTCTGCAACATCGAAAGGAGCGCCACGATAAAGAAGTAGGAGTCCTCGCAATGGAGAATCCACGGACGGTTTTCGCTCGATTCCAGGAACCGGCGGACCTTGGAGACATCGGAAACGAATTCCGACCAAGTCCTTTCGGAGGCCCCGTCGAAACAGACGATGGCCCCGTCGGGGCGGCTATCCCGCTGCAAATCACAAACGGGAATGTAGGATTGCATCTTCTTTTGCATCATTTTACGGACCATGAATTCAACGGCAAACAAAATGCCGATTAAAATATAGGAGATTAAACCGTTGTAGAGGGACCAAATCCGGTCGCTACCCACCAATGCGGTGCCCAAGGCGATTGTCGCGTTCACCACGAAGAAAACGCACCACACGAGTGTCACGCGGTCGCAGTAACGTTCCACGAAGCGGCAGGACGGAGAGGTTCTAATGCTCTTGTCGCCCAGGCACGCGAGCCTGAACACGAAACTCGGCTTTTTCCAGAGCGTAAACGAGAAAAACGCCAAAAGACTCAAGCTCACCAGTACAGGGTAGAACTTGAGGAACAATATGTTGTCTGCAAAAAAGGCAATCGCCCCGCATACAAACATGAGGGCGACCAGCGCAAAGTTTTTGACGATATTCGCACGATCCTGAGAGCCACCCGACCCCTTGGAACGGCCCTTCGTGACATTGAAAAAATGCACAAAAGCAAGGCCGATGAGCATCAAGCTCAAACGGCGGGGAGAAAGCCCCCAAAATTCAAGGCCACAAAAAACGAGAGCCGGGTAAAGGACCGAAAAGGCGGCAAAGAGGACCTTCCCCGCCACGGATTTCATTACTTCTTATCCGCGTTCTGGATCAAGTTGTAAATGGCGTCGACAACGTCCTGAACGGTGCGGACCGTCTTGAAGACTTCGGGATCGATATTGGTCGGCAAGAGAGACTTGAGCTTCACGATCAGGTCGACGGCGTCAATGCTGTCCAGTTCGAGATCTTCGTAGAGACGAGCTTCAGGGGTCACCTTGGCTTCGTCCATTTCGAAATCTTCGATAAGGGCGGCTTTCAACTTATCAAAAATCGCTTGTTTATCCATTTCATCCTCCCTTATTTAGGCATGTTCGCCGAAATATATGCAGCGAGCGTATCTACAGAATAGAAATGCTTCTTCGTTTCTTCGTTCACCACCGAGAAAGTCACGCCGAAGTTTTCCTTGACGGCGATACCGAGTTCCAGAGCATCGATAGAGTCAAGCCCGAGTCCATTTTCGCTTTCGCCAAAAAGAGGAGCGTCGTCTACGATATCGGCTGCGGTCACGTCTTCAAGTTCCAACGCCGTTACAATCATTTCTTTGATACGAGATTTTAATTCGTTCATATTTAACCCTTAATTTGGGCGCAAAAATAGATTAAAAAATCGGTTTCGTCAACCACATAAATTTACATTATTTGCTAAATTTGAGCGCAAAACAAACTAAATAACAAAAGAGTTCTATGTTCGACTACTACTATCAAGACCAAATTTCGGCTACGGACGCCAAGTTCGAAGCCCAGAAAATCGCATTTGCCCCCCTCAGCTTCCACGCCGCAAAGGCCCTCCGAGACATGGGGATTCTCGAAGCCATCTGCAGCGCCCGCAAGAAGGGAATCACCGTTTCGGAACTTTCGCAAAAGCTCGGCATTTCGCTCTACGGCGTCGGCGTCCTGATCGAAATGGGACTTGGCATGGGGGCCATCAAGCTTCATAAGGATTCCAAGGAAGACGACCTCAAGCTTACGCTCGGCAAAATCGGATTTTTCCTGATGAGCGACGAAATGACGAAAGTCAACATGGACTTTTCCGAAGACATCTGCTACCTGGGGGCCGAGGACATGCAGGAAGCTATCCGCGACGGCAAGCCCGCGGGTCTCAAGCACCTCGGCAACTGGAAGACCGTGTACCAGGGTCTCTCTCAGCTGACCGACCAGCAGAAGAAGAGCTGGTTCGGCTTTGACCATTTCTATTCCGACCTGGCCTTCCCCGAAGCGCTCCCCATCGTCTTTTCCAACCCCTGCGCACGCCTTTTTGATATCGGCGGCAACACCGCCAAGTGGGCCATCGCCTGCTGCAAGTTCAACCCGGACGTGAAGGTTTCCATCATCGACCTCCCGGGCCAGACCGCCGTCGCCGAAAAGAACGCAAAGGCAGCCGGTTTCGAGAACCGCATCGACACCATCCCCTGCAACGTGCTCGACGAGACCACCGAATTCCCGAAGGGCGCAAACGCCGTCTGGATGAGCCAGTTCCTCGACTGCTTCTCGCTCGAAGAAATCACGAAGATTCTCACGAAGATCCATTCCGCAGCAGCCCCCGACACCGACATCTACGTACTCGAACCGCTGTGGGACAAGCAGCGCTTTGAAGCCGCCGCCTACTCGCTCCAGGCCACGTCGCTCTACTTCACCTGCATCGCAAACGGCAACTCCAAGATGTACCGCTTCGAAGAACTGAAGCACGCCATCGAAATCGCCGGTTTCGAACTGAAGGAAGCACACCATACCGTTGGCCCGAACAGCTACTCGCTGCTCCGTTTCAGGATCAAGTAGTCGTAAGGTGGGAATGGGAACAATGATTTATATTGAACGTGCCGAGTACTTTATCCCGAGCGAAGAACAACCGCTCCCCGACGTGAAGTTCGTGCCGATGCTTACGCGCAGACGCTTGAGCCAGCTGTCGAAGATGGTTGTCTACGTGAATGCCGCCATCAGCAAGGACCAATCCCCTTGCAAGGTGACCTTCGCCTCGCAGTACGGTGAAATTTCGCAGCAGCTTAAAATTTCACAGGCTCTGCTCGATACCGGGAACGTCTCGCCTGCGCACTTCAGCCTCTCCGTCTTCAACGCGTCGATCGCGAACGCAACGATTCTCGAAAAGAATACCGCCGGTTATTCGGCTGTATTCTCCGGGAAGGCTGCTTTCCGCGAAGGCCTCAAGGACTGCGTCGCCGCCCTTAAGGCGGGTTCCGAAACGGAACGCGTCTTTATATTCGCCGACGAAAAGATTCCCGAGACCTACGCCCCCGTGGCGGGAACGCCGTACCCGAACGCCGTATGCGCCCTGGCACTCCGCCTGACTACCGACGCTAGTAAGGGTGGCCGCGAACTCGACGAGACTCCACTCGAAGGTTATTTCGAGACAGCGGCCGAAGAGGCCATCGCCTTCATTAAGCAGAGGTTAGGCTAATGCTTCGCCGCATCAAGTACATCCGACGGCTGCTTTCGAAGCTATCCTCGTTTGCGGTCTTCGGAATCAGCAGCCTGATCCTCGGGACATCGCTATTTCCCCTGTTCCACGTGCTCGCGGGTTTTTCGGAAAAACGCTTCAACATGATTTCGCGCCGATTCGTAAACCTGTTCTTCAGGTTTTTCGTCAAGTATATCGAAGTCACCGGGGCCATGCGCCTCAGCGTCGAGAACCGCGAACTGCTGAAAGGAATCAAGGGAAAGGTCGTCATCGCGAACCACCCCTCGCTCCTGGACGTGGTGATCCTCTTCTCGCTCATTCCGAACTCGAACTGCATCGTCAAGGGAGCCCTTGTCCAGAACGCCTGCATTTCGGCTATCATCCGGAACCTCTACATTCCGAACAGCATTCCCTTCGAAGAACAGCTGGAACGCGCCAAGAAGTCGATGATCGAAGACGGCAACAACCTCATCATCTTCCCCGAAGGCACACGCTCCAAGCCGGGCGAACCCTGGCAATTCAAGAAAGGGGCCGCACGCTTCGCCCTTTTTGCCGAAGCGGACGTCGTACCGATTTACTTTGGCGGTAACGAAAAAATCGGGCTCCGCAAGCACGACAAGATGCTGCAGTTCCACCCGACCGAACGCTACATGTACAATCTCAAGGTCTTGCCGAGCATCCCGGTTGCCCCCTACAAGGATATGCCGATGTCGAAGAGCGCCATCCTGCTCACCGACAAGATGAAAGAAGTTTTAGAGAAAGAACATCAAAACGAAAAGGTAACACAATGAAAAAAATTTCCCTGATTCTCGCCCTGGGCAGCATCGCCGCCGTTCTCACCGCTTGCGGTGGCAACTACAGCCGCGCTCAAACATTGGAACAGCAGAACTCGCCGTTCAACTGCGTCGGCCTGCATGTCAAGAATGCTCAGTGGCATTTTATCGATGACTTCGGCCAGCGCGTCGATGCCATGGGTTCCTGCCATGCCGGCATGAAGCACGGAACCTTTGATTTCGTCGTCAACGGCCAGCTTGTCGCCAAGACCAAGTTCGTCAAGGACAGCGAACGCAAGACCACTTGCTTTGTCATGGGCAAGACAAGGACGAACCTGATCAACTGTATGCAGCTGAACGCCGCTCAAGCCCAGAACAATCCGCAAATGCAGCAAGCCCCCATGCAACAGGCTCCTGTGCAGCAGGCTCCCATGATTCAGGACGACCAGAACTTCTAGGTTGTCATTCCCTAAAATCTAACGAGGCAAAACATGGCAAAGACTAGCGCAAAGAAATCGGAAAATTCAGCCAAGAAGGGCACCCAGACCAACATGTGGACCGGCCGTTTTGCTAGCGGCATGGCACAGAGCATGGTGGACCTGAGCTTCAGCCTGCAATTCGACGCCGAACTCATCGAAGAAGACATCGAAGGCAGCATCGGCCACGGCAAGGGCCTGGTGGAATCTGGCGTGCTCAGCAAGGCCGACTACAAGAAGATTTGCGATGGTCTGGCCAGCATCCTCAAGGACTACAAGGCCGGCAAGAACCTGTGGAAGGAATCTGACGAAGACATCCACATGGCCGTGGAACGCGTGCTCACCGAACGCATCGGTGCCCTCGGCAAGAAGATTCACACGGGCCGTAGCCGTAATGACCAGGTCTGCACGGACTTCAAGCTCTACATGCGTCACCGCGCCGCCGAAATCCGCGCCCTCGAAGTTTCTTTGATGGAAACGGTGCTCGACCTCGCGAAGAAATACTTCGGCAAGATGATGCCGGGCTACACGCACCTGCAGCAGGCACAGCCCATCTACTTTAGCCATTACCTGATGAGCATGTTCTTCGCCGTGAGCCGCGACGTGAAGCGCCTCGACAATTTCCTGGAACTGCACAGCGAACTCCCGCTCGGTAGCGGCGCCATGGCCGGTTCCGCGTTTCCGTATCACCGCGCCCTCGTTGCAAAGGAACTGGGTTTTAACGGCGTGAGCCCGAACAGCATCGACGCGGTAAGCCATCGCGACATGATGCTGGAATTCGAAGCCGACCTCGCCATTATCGCGAACACCATGAGCCGCTACGCCGAAGATTTCGTGAACTGGAGTACCAGCGAATTTGGCTACCTCACCCTGCACGACGCATTCTCTAGTGGTTCCTCGATGATGCCGCAGAAGAAGAATCCGGATTCCATGGAGCTCATCCGCGGAAAGTCCGGCCGCATGCTCGGTAACTTCAGCGCTCTCTACACTCTGGTGAAGGGAGCTCCGCTCAGCTATAGCCGCGACCTGCAAGAAGACAAGGAACCGGTTTTCGACTCCGTCCATAACGTGAAGGTGATTCTCCGCGTGATGAAGGAAGCCTTGGAAAGTGCACGTTTCAATTTCGACAAGATGCATGCGAAGATGCTGCCGGCGCTGCTGGCTACCGACCTCGCAGACTTGCTGGTCGAATCCGGCGTGCCGTTCCGCGACGCCCACCACGTGGTCGGTAGCCTGGTCGGCGAAGCCGCCCGCCAAGGCCTCGAATTCACGGACCTTAGCGACGAGGCCTGGGAAGCCGCCGGCGTCCCGAACGTAAAACAGATGAAGAAGACGCTCACGTTTGAATACAGCGTATCCCGCCGTAACATCGAAGGCGGCACGGGCCCGAAGTCTGTAAAGCAGCAGTTCGGCAAGGCAGAAGCTATCCTGAAGAAATTCAAGAAGTAATTCTCCCCCACGTCATCCTCGACTGAGCCCGCGCATTTCATGTCATCCCTGACTGAGCTCCGCGAAGGAGGGGATCTATAAAAGGCGAACCTGAAAGGGTCCGCCTCTTTTTTATGAATCCCGGTCGCCTCTTTGAAGCTCCAAGAAAACTTTCAATTATTCTTTTTCCTTGATGCACCTAACCGAGAACGCACTCTTCGATTCCTTCGGCTCGACACTGATAGCATCGTCATAATAGCGCAACAGAAGAACCGACTGATTATCGCTCCACATATACGAACTCAAGGTCAAATCAAAGAAATCTCCCGCATCGCGGCCACCAGCCGGCAAGGCGTTGAAGCCCCACAGGTTCATGCCAGCCTCGCCCTTATCGGACCAGCCTTCGCGGGTACGGAGCATCTTGCCAATACGGACGAAATCCGCAAGGCCTTCAAATTCCACCTCTGTCGGAAGACGCCAGCCTTCGGGACAAACAGTCTTTGCGGCATCAAAGGAATACAGACGGCCGTACTTGTCGCAATTCTTTTCATCGTCGTTGTAACACCAGCTGCCATCCGTCTTGTAGGCCATGTTTTCGGCCATCCAGGTCTGCGCATCGATATTGATGGTCTTGTAAGTATGGCCCTCGTATTCCAGCTCGCCATAATCAAACGGAATCTTATCGAGGTAAGAAGAATCTAGGTCACCCGATATTTTCGCATCGGAATAATTGACCGACAAAACGCAGCGGAGCGACATCCCGTGATCCTTATAATACTCTCCCCTTTCGAGATAATCTCTGTCGTAACGGAGAGTCCAGCCGTAGCTCGTCGCATCGTCAATCTGCGTACTCGACCAGAAGTAGGCGTACTTCCCCGAACTCATAAAGCTGCCGTCTTCGCTATTTTTACGGCCCGCCGGAAGAGCATAAAAACCGAAACGATTGAGCGCCTTGGCCGCAGAATCAGCGCGTTCCCAGCCATCTACCGCCTTCATGCCTGTACCGACCAGCTCGGCACCGCTGATTGACTCAAAATACGACTTTAGTTTATTCCAATCATCCACCGAAGGTACACGCCAGTTTTCGGGGCAAATTCCCTGGAAATCGTTCTGATGGTAACTATAATTCGAAGATGCTTCCGAAGAGGCGTACTTCGACTCAAGATTCAACACGGCCGTCCAACTATACAGCGGGCCATACTTTTCGCAGCTGTCCTTGGAATTCTCGTAGCACCAGATATTGCCCTTCAGATTCTTCGTCTTGGAACTATCGGCGTAGCGCAGGTTTTCCGCCATCCAAAGCTGATTGCCGACCTTGACCACAGAATACTCATTTCCATCGCGCTTGTCCTTGAACTTTCCGTCGGTCAATTTGATCGAGACCGGATCATTCCCGAACAGGTCAGCGGATTCAGGATCATGCTCCGTACAGGCCACAAGGCCTGCCACACACGCAAACAACACTAGATTTTTTTTCATGTTTCCTCCTAGAAACTTTTAGAAAACCATAAGGCAATATGTCGCAAAACAAGGCGCACAACTTTAATATACATAAAAATTTATATAAAGGAACAAAAAAAAGAACCCGTTTCCGGGCCCTTTTGAGGAATGAGGTTGTGGGGCATGAGGTCGGTCGCTTGCAGCTCCCTCTGAAACTCAAAGCGACCTTGTAAAGGGAGCGAGCCCACACCTCAAAGGGCGTAAGCCCGCGCTCATACCTATTTAGCAGCCGAGCTTAGCGGAGAGGTAAGCTTCGAGTTCGTCGATCTTCACCAGTTCCTGCTTCATGGAGTCGCGTTCGCGGACGGTCACGTAGCCGAGCTTTGCCGGATCGGATTCACCCTCGCCCACCGTGTCGAAGTCCACAGTCACGCAGAACGGCGTGCCGAGTTCGTCCTGACGGCGGTAGCGCTTACCGATGGACTGCGTTTCGTCGTATTCCACGTTCCAACGGTTGAGGAGCTTCTGGTAGAGTTCTTCGGCCTTGGCCTTCACCTGGCCCTTCTTCACGAGCGGGAGCACGGCGACCTTCACCGGAGCAATCTTCGGGTCGAAATGGAGCACGGTACGTTCGTCGTTTTCGAGCTTTTCGACTTCGTAGGCGTCGCAGAGGAGCACGAGGAGCAGACGTTCCACACCGAGGGACGGTTCCACAACGTACGGAATATAGCGCTTGTTCTGCACCGGGTCAATGTATTCCTGCTTGACCTTGGATTCGTTCTGGTGCTGCGTCAGGTCGTAGTTCGTACGGCTTGCGATACCCCAGAGTTCGCCCCAACCGAACGGGAATTCGTATTCGATGTCGGTGGTGCCGTTGGAGTAGTGAGAAAGTTCTTCCTTGGCATGTTCGCGGAGGCGAAGCTTTTCCTTGTTCACGCCCAGGTCGTTCACCAACCAGTCGAAGCAGTACTTGCGCCAGAAGTTGTACCAGTCGAGTTCGGTACCAGGTTCGCAGAAGAATTCCAGTTCCATCTGTTCGAATTCGCGGGTACGGAAGATGAAATTACCCGGAGTGATTTCGTTACGGAAGCTCTTACCGATCTGACCGACACCGAACGGGATGCGCGGGCGAACGTTATCGACAATGTTCTTGAAGTCAACGAAGATACCCTGGGCCGTTTCCGGACGCAGGTAAACCTTGTTGCCTTCGCCTTCGATCACGCCGATTTCGGTCTGGAACATCAGGTTGAATGCGCGGGGCTTGGTCCAGTCGGTCTTGCCGCAGGTCGGGCATTCGATCTTGTTGTCCATCATCATCTGGTGGACTTCGTCAAAGTTCTTGCCGGCGCAGCAGCCTTCGCCAAGCTTGTCTTCCAAAAGTTGGTCGGCGCGGAAACGTTCGTGGCAAGCGAGGCAGTCGACCAGCGGGTCAGAGAAGTTGCCCACGTGGCCGGAGGCCTTCCAAACGCGGGGGTTCAAGAGAATAGAGCTATCGAGACCGAGCACGTCCTGGCGGCTGGTCACGAACTTTTTCCACCAGAGGTTCTTGATGTTGCGCTTGAGTTCCACGCCATACGGACCGTAGTCCCAAGTGTTGGCGAGGCCATCGTAAATTTCGGAGCCGGGGAAAATGAAACCGCGGCGCTTGCAGAGGGAGATGATGTCCTTGAGGGCATCCTGAACTTTCTTTGCCATTTTATAATCCTTTATCGGCAGGCGCTTTGGCGTGCCGGACTAGGAACCTACCTGGATGGTAGGCCCTGACGGTGGCAAAGATAGTAAAATGTGACCGACGGAATCTTTTTTTTCTAAATTTTCACTATGCAATTCGACGAACTTATAAAAGAAATCAAATTCGAAGTAGAAGTAGACGGTGTCAAGCTTGCGCCGGCAATTGTGCAGGACGCCGACAAGGGCGACGTACTCATGATGGCCTGGATGAACGAGGAAGCCCTCCGCCGCACGCACGAATGCGGCGAGATGGTGTTCTGGAGCCGTAGCCGCAAGGAATACTGGCACAAGGGCGACACCAGCGGAAACGTGATGACCGTCGTGGAATGGGCCGCCGACTGCGACAGCGACGCATTGCTCTTCAAGGTACGCATGCAGGGTCCGCAGGTCGCTTGCCACACCGGAGCCCGCAGCTGCTTCTTTAAGAAAGTAGACTGCGGAAAATAAAAAGAGTATGGCATCCGCGGAGCGGAGGAAAAACAGGAATCCGCACTGGATCCCCTCCCGTTGGTCGAGGATGACTCTCCTACTGACGTCTTCCTGGAGGGAACGAAGTGACCGACGGGATCCATAGAGGTTTATATGAATAAAATTCTCGCGCTGATACTCACAGTGGCGATTTCGGGTTTCGCCCAAGACCGTCACCAGATGGGTAGCAACTATTACGCCTACCCCACTCCTACGGCCAAGTACATCAAGGCTCCCGCCGGCTACAAGCCGTTTTACCTGAGCCACTACGGCAGACACGGCAGCCGATTCCACCAGCCGGCCGACCACTATCACGCGCTGTACAATACACTCGCAAAAGCCGATTCCGCAGGCAAGCTCACGGACCTCGGCAAGAGTTTGCTTGAACGCGCCAAGTTCCTGGACGAATACGCCGCCCCGCGTGCAGGCGACTTGACCCAGCTCGGCGTGGCCCAACATCAGGGAATCGCAAAGCGCATGGTCAAGAACTTCCCTGAAGTTTTCAAGAATGACGCCTATGTAGAAGCCTACGCCAGCACCAGCGTACGCTGCGTCGTGAGCATGGCAGCATTCCTCGAAGAACTGCATGCGCTAAAGCCCAAGGTCGAAATTCACCAGGAATCGGGCAAGTACCTGATGAGCTTCATCAGCCCGCTCGACTTC
Organism: Fibrobacterales bacterium Fibro_02; assembly: GCA_001603905.1. Lineage (GTDB taxonomy): Bacteria > Fibrobacterota > Fibrobacteria > Fibrobacterales > Fibrobacteraceae > Fibrobacter. Next base: position 891 of record LVAE01000081.1, on the reverse strand, counting down.
GGGAAAATCATCGGCGAATCGAACACACCCGCATGGCAAAAAGAAAACGAAAAACTCTACAGCCACGTGAATCCGACTCGCATGATGCGCACGATTTTCAACGATTCCAACTACATCCAGAAGAATGTAGACGCAGGCGACCTTTTCAGCAAGATTTACGAAATCGGCAACAGCCTGCAAGGGAGCCCCGAAATCGAATTCAGCTTTGATGACCTGTGGACCGAAGAAGACCTTGCCGCTCGCTGGCATGCACAGAACGCCTGGTGGTACAGCGTTCTCGGCAACAATCCATTCGCCAAGAAGCAGGGGCTCGACAACGCTCGCCCGCTCTTGAAAAACGTTCTTGACGAAGCAGACAAAGTAATCGCCGCTGACACCGCCAAAGCAGATGCTTCGACAAGCTCAGCAACCGCAAAGACAGCAGCAAAGCCCGCGAAAAAGACCACCGCGACGCTCCGCTTCGGCCACGATACGGTGATTTTCCCGTTTGCAGTGCTTTTACAGCTAGAAAACGGCACGCAGAACACCGGCATCGAAACTGCCGACATGGAAAACCTGCACAAGGTTTGGCGCGACTACGAAATCAGCCCGATGGCCGCCAACGTACAGCTCGTATTCTACAAGTCCAGCAAGAAGGGTGCCCCGATTCTTGTGAAGGTGATGCTCAACGAAATCGAGCAAAAGCTGCCCGTGACATGCGATACAGCAACAGTAAAGAACTGCCCCGCCGTCCCGTATTACCGCTGGGAAGACGTCAAGGAATTTTACGGCAAGATTGCAACGGGCAAATAACCTGCGACTGCCTGTATAAAAGGGAAATCCCCCGCATTGAACCGAACCCCAAAAGTTGGACAGTTTAAAGTTAGGATAAAATTGAGTTATGAGTCCGGT
>LVAE01000080.1 GCA_001603905.1 Fibrobacterales bacterium Fibro_02 | reverse complement strand
AAACGCTCCTTTAATTACTTCATTTTTCCTAGGAACCTTGCAAGCGTATTTCTGTCAACATTGTAATGCTTGGCGATTTTTCTCTGACTGATTCCATTGGCAAGTAGCCTGTTGATTTCGTCTTTTTTCCCGAATAATTTGTGTTTTTCAGGGCTCGTCTTTCGTCCTTTCGGTCGTCCCAAAATAACTCCCTCCTTTCGTCGCAAATTGAGAGCTTCTTTTGTTCGTTGGCTTATCAGATTACGTTCTATTTCTGCGCTTAGTCCAAATGCAAATGCGAGAACTTTGCTCTGAATATCTTCTCCTAACCTGTAATTGTCTTTGATAGTCCAGACCTTACATTCTTTATTCATGCAGATATTGAGAATATCCATTATCATAAACAAGTTTCTTCCAAGACGACTTAATTCTGCACAGATGATTAGGTCGTCCTTTTTTACCATATTCAGAAGATTGCCCAGTTTCCTTTTGTCGATTTTTTTTGTTCCGCTTATGGTTTCTTCAATCCATCCGTCAACTTTTAAATTGTTCTTACGACAAAAGTTGCTTATTTCAAATCGCTGGTTTTCGACAGTCTGTTTGTCGGTGCTTACTCGAATATAGCCATAAATCATTTTATACCTCATGAAAAATGTTTATGGCAAATTTGTTTTTTATTCGGTTTGTTTAAGGCGGTATTTTTTTAGGACTTTTTCTATTTCCTCCACAATGGGCTGGGCGTTCTCGCGCTTGGCCCTGTCTTTCTCCTTCTTTTCTTCGTCAAGATGAATTAAAAGCTCGACGACCAGTCTATGGATATGGTTAAGCATACGCTGGTCATTGCGCTCGATTGCTTTGGGCATTTGCCTGATGGCTTCTTTTAGATTGGACATTTTGTAGAACATAATAGCTCCCCTGGTTAAATGCTCATGTACGGTAAAGTATCACAAGAAAATTATGTCGAATTGACAGCCGCCTCCGCTATACCGAATAAGGAAATAAAGAGTCCTCAAATTTTGCGCTACTAAATGAAGACGAGCGGAAGTAATCTCCCGCTCGTCAGTAAACTTAACTATGCCATATCAATCCCGCTTCTTTCCCGCCACCGGCACTAAGAACAGCGCGGGCAACAGCAGGAAAGCGGTACAGACCAGCCCCCAGGGTATGGACACCTGCTGGGCTACCAGCCCCACAATAGGCCCGCCGATGATCTGCCCGAAAGAGTCCAGCTGTCCGCTGGTGGAAAAGACTGTGGCGCGCATTTTCTCATCCACATGGTCGTTCATCCAGGCGGCCAGCACAGGCTCCTTGATGGTGCGCATAAGCCCCGCCAGCAGGAACACCAACAACATGAACCAAAAGCTCCGCCCCACCGCGAAGAGAACCAGGCACAGGATATACCCGGCGCTGGTGGACATGACCACACTGGTTCGGCTGACAGTCCCTTTTTTCTCCATGCGGGCGATGAGCAACTGAGAAGCCAGAATACCTAAGCCGCTGCCGATAAGACTGATAACACCGAACCAAGTGACGCTGTTCAGCGGCCCGATAACGGGTATTACCGTGTCATCCAGAAAATGAGCGGTGGAGAGCCGGTCAAAGCCTTCACTGGCAAGTCCCCCGCATAGTGTGATTGCTAAGAGCGCCAGCAACACAGGTGCGCCTTTCACAAAGCCCAGGTTGAGCTTGAACAGGCAGACAAAGTCTTTAAGCAAGCCCTGCCGTTCCTCAATAGCAGGGGAGAAGTTGGTTTCTGGCATGATGCGAACCAACACCAGCCCCAACAACAAGCACAAACTGCCCCCCAAGATGACAGGCATTTGCAGGTTTATGTTTCCCAGCAGTGTGCCCAGCACCACGCCCAGAACGCCGCCGATTTGCCCCATTTGACTGCCCCGCAGGAACACCTTGTCTATGGGTTTGTCCTCTTCCTCCGAGGCAATCCACGCCTCCAGAGCGCCGGTGATGAAGGTATCACCGCAACCCCAGACAACCTGGGCCAGCAGAACCGGCGCGAACCACGGTAGCGCACCCTCCATCAGAAAGCCCAGGCCGTAGAGGAACATTCCAATCAGCACCGAGCGCCGACGGCTATACAAATCCGCCACCACACCGGTGGGTATCTCGAACAGAAAGCAGGAGGTCTCCAGAACCGTCCCTACCAGGACAAGCTGGAAAGCATCCAGCTGCACCACCTCCAGGTGGTACACGATGGAAAGCACTGTGGACATAGAAACCGCCAGGGAAAAGACAAATCGGAACAGCAGGTAGACAGAATATGCCTTTGAATTTTTAGCAAACATGAAGTTACATTCTCCTTT
>LVAE01000079.1 GCA_001603905.1 Fibrobacterales bacterium Fibro_02 | reverse complement strand
TGCGCAATGAATATAGTAGCTTATGCTACCCTCTTATTAAACTCCTGCATGGTCCAGTTTTTCAATGTTCAACTTCTCAAAGTCTTTCTTGAGGGAGTCATCACCAAAAGTTCGCACTAGGTTCATGGCATCTTTTGCCAATTCCAAAGCCCTGCGAAGTTCGATTAAAACCGCCTTGTCTTCTTTGCTAGAAATTTCGGTAGAGAAGGCTTCCGCATTGTCTGTGGTGTAATTAAAAAGAGCCTGACGGGCAAGTTTCATCTGGTCAATAAGGGCATCCTTATCTTCCATGACTTGTTGATACATATCCGGCAACATGTTTCCTGTCGGATCGTCGTTCCCGTTCTGGTCGCAGTTGTAACGGTTTAATTCTCGTAGGTATGCCTTGTTGGTTTCTTCAAAATCAGCCTTGATATCGGCGAAGTCAATCAAGAAACCTCGTTTCATATCCTTGTACGGACGGTTAACGCGGGTAATCGCCTGCAGCAAATTGTGATCCTTGATCTTGCGGCCGAAATACAGACGCTTGAGACGCGGTGCATCAAAACCCGTCAGCAACATGTTAAAGACTATCAAGATATCGATTTTGAAGTTCTTTTTGAAATCAAGAATTGTTTGGCGAATTTCATCCTTATCGCCACTATCATAAAGAACGAGACCCGCTTTTAAATTCTGTTTTTGCGGGCGCTTGCTATTTATTTCCGCAAGAATCTCATCAAAATGCGCATACAGATTCCGAGCTTGTGTTGATGTCTCACAAATTACCATACCACCCAAGGAATCGTCTCCGCGGACCGTGCGGAATGAGATCATGTCGTTGATGATATAACGAAGCAAGGGCTTTATGTAGGAATCATGTTCAATAATCTGATTCTTGGTGATAATTCCTTTTTGGACTAATAACTTGGCATTTTCGTAGGCGTCCGTAAGTTTCTTGCGGTAACTAGTCTCAATCTCTTCGCGAATGATTTTCAGTGTGTAGCCGTCTTGAATGGATCGGTCGTAATAATACGTGTGGAAGTAATCGCCAAAGACCTTGCAACTAGCCTTTTCACTCCCGATAAGCGGAGTGCCGGTAAGCGCGATCTTGATGGCGTTTTTGTCAGCATTGAATAGATTAGAAAGGAAACATCCTTCAGGTTTGTAACCACGATGCGCTTCGTCCATAATGAACACACGCTGCAAATTCGTGGCGTAATTTGGGAGTTCCACCTTCTCGGTGTCTTTTTCAAATTTCTGGATGTTCACTACGGTTATTTCGTCTTTACCGGAGTTCCCCTGCAACGCTTGATTTTCACGAAATTGCTTCATCAATTCATCGCGGGAATTGGCGGTAGCCACTTTTAATCCGCGTGCCGAAAATTCCTCACTGGCCTGTTGCAATAAGTCAAGGCGGTCTACGATAAAGTAAAACCTAGCCACCATATTTTGACTAGCGTAATAATCCTTGAGCACCTTAGTCAAGTGGAAAGAAAGCGCCGTCTTGCCTGAACCCTGCGTATGCCACACCACACCTGACTTTACACCCGCACTCAACTTTTCGCGGATGGCGAGTGCAGCGAACATCTGCTGGTAACGCATGATGTGCTTTTCGTCCTTAACCTTGACCGAGCCGTCTTCATCTTCTTTTTCTTCGTGCAAGTACGCTATGCCGTACTTGAGCAAAAAGAGCAAGCGTTCCGGGCTCACCATAGATGTAAGCACTCGGTTCGTGGGCGTATTGATATCAAGATTCGTCTTGTATTCCGGATTTTGACTGAGCACATGGACATTCAAATCAACAAGCATCCGATTTTCCACTTCGGAATTAATCGGAGTGTAGGGATAATTCTTGTTGAATGGTGCTATCGGTGCATTTGCTGGATTTTCTTCACGGAAACAGTTAAACTTCGCCTCGTTCCTAGCCGCCGTACAATAAAAAACTCCTTCAACCGGCACAACACCACCCTTGGCATCGTATTCCATATTGTTGGAAAAAATCATCAACTGCGTAATGTTGATAAAACGCCTAAACTTCTTGTTCGGAAAACGGACTTTGTTCATCCGCTTGCTTTCGGCTACCATGCCCCCTACATTGTTCGGCTTTTTGACCTCAATAAACACAAGCGGAAGCCCGTTAATAAACAACGTAATGTCCGGACGAAATTCATCATCATTTTTGCAAGTGAATTCCGCTGTGCAATGGTAGGTGTTATTTTCAGGATGTTCGAAATCTATCAGTTGAACTGGCGAAACAGAAATCAGTCGTTTATAAAATTGACGCCCCAGATCATCATCGTCCAGTTCCTTGCGGATTTCGGAAAGGACGCTCCCTGCAGAAAGAGTTGCTTTGGGATTCAGCTTCTTGAATTGAGCTTCGAAAACCTTCTTCAAGATATTGGTATCTGGGTCATAAACTTCGGTATCACCCATAGGAATCTTGCCCAAATAGGTATAGCCGATACGAGTCAAATGGACAAGAGCCGTCAACTGCACTCGTGTCGCTTCGTTAAAATCGTTCCTTGCCATACTGATTCCTTTATACCAACAAAAACCCCGTTCTAGGGAGCGGTCTATTCACAAATATATATATCATTTTTGGCAATAAACTGTCAAATTTCAAGAAAAATAGAGAATTTCTCTAAAAAAAGAATATTTCCATCAACCCCTTGACAAGTAGTGCTCAAAAGTGTAGTTTTTATATTAAAGTTTTAACAAAGTATTCTGCGTCTCGGCTTAAAAGTCCGATCCGCTTGTACGCAGAAAGGAGCATAGAATGTACAGCACCGCCAATGGCACCGTCACTGACGCCGAAGCCGCCGAAATCGATTCCCTCAACAACGAAATCTGGAAAAACTTCTGGAGCATCCCCCGCGAAAAACGCACCAAAGCAGACTGGGAAAAGCTGCTCGACATTCAAATATTGGTGAAAAAGGGGTGAAAATAGAGCGGCATACTCTATTTTTATAAATAAATATATTGACAAATAAACAAATATATTGTATTTTAATCTATGAAGTTTAAAGAAATCTGCGACTATGCTCGGAAAAAAGGCTGGGTACTAGGGCGAATCAACGGCGACCACCACATATTCGTGAAGCAAGGCAAACGCCCCGTCCCCATACAACGAAACAAGCACGAGATAGAAGGAGTCTATCTCAAGCGCATCTTGAAACAGTTTGACCAGTAGAGGCAACCATGAATTACGCAGCGAAAATTGAGAAAGACAAGGACATGGGTTTCGTGGTTTCGTTCCCCGATCTGCCTAACGTGAACGCGTTCGGCGACACGCAGGAGGAGGCCCTCAGGCAGGCGAAGGATGCCCTCGACGGCGCGATGGAATGCGACCTAGATCTCGGCAACACGATGATTCTCCCCAAGACGATGCCAGACACCAACAAGGGGCTCTACCCGGTCGAACTTTCCCCGCGAATCGAGATTGCGTACAAACTATTTGAAGCGCGCAGGGGCCAAAAGAAAAGCGATGTGGCGCGTCGCGCAAACATCACCCCGCAAGCGTACCAGCGATTCGAGACACCGAAGGGCTCGCCTTCCGTCGAAACGCTTTACAAGCTGGCACACGCCCTTGGCAAGCAGCTCGTGGTCGAGTTCGTGTAGTTCATATTCCGCACATGAGTAGTTGTCAAGGAATACTTGACAACTGCCGGGGCGTTGCGGGGGCGGCTGCCACCGCAAATTAGCTATTTTTGGCACATCGTCAACAATTCGCGGAGTCAATATGCCAGAGAAATTTTCGAAATGGGTTGCCTGCTGGGGAAACGCCACCTCCATTACCGACCGCAAGGAAGCTACCTACGCCAAGGACTTGACGCTGCGCTACCCGATTCGCGCATGCTTTTCGGGAAACAAGTTGCGGTTCCATTTTTCGAACCTCACCGGCACGGAACCCGTGACGATTTCGGAGGCGTATGTCGCGCATTCCGCGCAGTCCTCGTCGCATTCCCAGGCGAACTCCGCGCAGCCCTCGCTGAATTTAGTAGCTTGTGAGCAGTTCTCGCAGCATTCCGCCGATTCCCGCGGGCAGTTATCCGATGCATCAAGCAACATTGAGTACGCGCCTACAGCAATTACGTTCGGCGGCCGTACCTCTGGCACTATCCCCGCGGGCGAAGAAATCTTGAGTGACGAAATCCCGTTCGACGTGACCGCAGGCGAAACATTCGATGTGAGCCTGTACTTTGCCGACTTCACGCAGATGAACGCGGGCACGGCCATCACGGGCCCGCTTTCGGGTGGCAAGTACAGCTACGGCAACTTCGCAAACTCTGCAACGCTGCCAGACGACTTAACGCGCAAAACGAACTGGATTTATTTTCTCAACACCATCGACATTTTCACCGAAGAAAAGAACTTTGCGCTGGTGTGCTTCGGCGATTCCATTACGGCGCAGGATTGGCCCGATTATCTCACATTGCGTTGCGCACGCGAGGGCTTTAACAATGTCGCCATCATCCGTCGCGCGGTCAGCGGCACACGCATCTTGCGCGAATACAGCTGCATCACCTACGCCGCCTATGGCCTCAAAGGCGCCACGCGTTTCCCGATCGAGATGAATGTGGCGGGCGCACGCGCTGTCATCGTACAACACGGCATCAACGACATCATTCACCCGGTCGGTGTCGAGGTCAACAAGTTCCGCCCCTGGAGCGACATGCCTACTGCCGACGACCTGATCAACGGTGTGCGTTCGCTCTACATTACGCACGCGCGCAAGCTCGGGCTCAAGATTTTCAGTGGCACGCTGTTGCCGATTTACGGTTGGCGCACCTACAACGAGAACCGCGACATCATCCGCGTGGCGTTTAACGAATGGCTCCGCACGGCTCCCGATTTCGACGGCTGCGTCGATTTTGACAAGGCTGTCCGTGGTCACGACGATCCGAAGGCGTTCAGCAGCGGTTTCGATTCGGGCGACCATCTGCACCCGAGCGCGAGGGCCTACGAGGCCATGGCCGAGTGCGTGCCCGAAGAGTTGCTGAAGTAAGTCCGCCTTGCGGCAGGCTGCCGGTGCATTTTTTAATTGCATCATCCTGTGGCTGACGTTTTATGTTGATTTGTTTTTACATTTCGCGGTGAAAATACCGTGGCTTTGTAATTTTTGTCACATGTTTACATCCGTAAAATTATTCGTTTCTTACATCTGTGCTTTTGCCCTTTTAAAATTGTAATTTACGGGCATGAATTCGAACGATATCCATATTGTCAAGCAGATTGTGCTCTTGGTCGCTGTCGCGATCATTCTTGGCTTTGTTTACGGCTAATTCTTGCAGTTTTATATATTTACTGCATGCAGCCCTACATTCACCAGTTTGCGAATTTCTTGCGTCTTCACATGGACTCCATTTCGGTGGGTCTTGTTGCGACCGTGCTGATGATTTACGGCGCATACATCAATAACTATTTTAAGAAAATTACGCGGAGCATCCCGTTTGTCGGGCGTTTTGTGCTGTTCGTGATTTTGTGTAGCGCGGGCTATGCGTTCATGTCGTCGCAGGCGGTGCGTTTCTTGAAAATGTTCCTTCGCAGCCAGGCCGATCTTCCGTTGATCGGGATTATTGCGGGTGCGTTTATCGTGCTTGCGTTCTGCGCCCGGAGCGGGAAGGATATCTAGCTTTGGTCGACGCGTCTCGCCTGTAGCTCTGTAAATAAAATCTTTCCTGATTTGTCTAGCAGGAAAGCACCAAATAATATATAATTGTTACTATGAAGTTAAAGAATTTGCTTATTCTCGCCGTGCCCGCTTTTTTCTGGGCCGCCTGTTCCTCTGATTCGGAAAGTTCGCCAGCGCAGCCGGCTGTCACGCCGGAAATTTCTTCTGCCTCTACGGCCGATCCTACTATTCCGACAGATCCTTCCAATCCGACCGACCCCACGAACCCGATTGTCGAATCTTCTGCATCGGTTGATGGTGTGCCGCTCAGTTCGGATGCGGGTACCGATCCTACTGATCCTGGTGTTCCGTTTGTCGCCGAGGAACTGGTTTATGACACCATCGGTTTTGCCGATATCGGTAACGCCTTCCGTACGGTTGCCCCGGACGAAAAGGTTGTCTTTATCATGAGACACGCCGAAAGAGAAAGCGGTGTCGGTCGCGAGGTCCCGCTGACGGATAATGGAAAGTTGCAGGCACAATCTGTGGGCCAGAAGCTTATCAGTGCCGACGAGTTCGTGTATGCCCATACGGCTTACGTGCGCACCAAGGAAACTGCCTGTAATATTGCTCTGGGGCGTGGCCAGGTGCAGGTCTGCGACGATAGCTTTGTTTCCGATACCATTTCCCAGTTGACGGGTGGCTGGTTCGTGAAGGACGAAGATCTTCGTGATCAGTATGTGGCTGAAACTGGTAAGGACACCAACACGAGTGTCATCGTTTCGCTCTGGGCCTACGACGGTCAGTTCGCCGACGCCTTCTACGACCTGGAAGAACGCAGCCTCGAAGTCATCAATACTTACCTGATCAAGGACTACGCCGAAATGCCGAAGGCGAAGGTGATCATCAGCCACGATGAATTTGTCGTGCCCCTGATTGCCTGGGCGACCAACAAGACCGCCTCTATCCGCTACCATAGGGGCCGCTGGTGGGTCAACTACTTGACGGGTCTTGCGATTATCGTGAACAGCAAGAACGAAGTCCGCTATATCGGTATCAAGGGCCTGGAAACGGCTACCGAATAGTTCTTGGCAAAATTGAACTTGGAAGGTCTGCCTGCTTGTAGTTGCGGCGGACCTTTTTTATATTGTGTAGTAGGTATGCTGACGTCGAATGAAATTTTTAGCGATGCGGTCCGCAGGGCGATGAAACTCAAGGGGCTTGCGCAGGAGGATATTCTTGCGCGTCTCGGGTATTCCCGCAGGTCGCTCGTCGATGGTTTTTCGTTCGAGAAGATGTGCGAGCTGGAGTTTCTGCTGGATACTCCGGCGGATGTCCTTTGGAAGATCGATTCGGCAGAAGATGCGAGCGCGCTGCTGCAGGCGCGTAAGGTTTTCGAGGGACGATTCTGCACGGCGGAGGCGGTCGACTGGGCGCAGCGATTCCCGATTCGCGAGTTGCAGCGGCTGGGCCACATCCGCATGACCGAAGGGTTGACTTTCAATAGGAAATTCAGGTCGGGCCTGCTGCCCCGTGAGATCATGAAGTTCATGGGGGTCGCCTCGCTCGACGGTTGGAAAAAGACGTATTCCTTTGCGATGGGGACGGTCAATCCGCATGTCTATTCTGCGTGGATTCGCCTGGGTGAAATTCAGGTGGAACGCCCTTCGTCGGATTTTTTCATCAGTCGCGATATTATTGCGAACAACTTGAAGTTCTTGCGCAGGAATGCGTTGCCGCTCAAGGAGAACTTGCGCCAGATTGTGATCGATACTCTGCGGAAATGCGACATTGCCGTGCTGGAGGTTCCTGCGTTCCTTATGGCGCCCGCCCCGAAGGTGGTCTGTTTCTGGCGCGGCTTGCAGCCTGTGGTGCAGTTGCCGACGGGGCCAATGAGCGACGGTGAATTCATGGAGTCGGTTTACCATGTCATGGGGCATATCCTGCAGTCGCACAGCAAGCGTTCCTGCCTGCTTGCGCCGAAAACGGTGGCGGGGATGATTGCCACGGCGAAGAATGGTTGCAACGAGGCGAACCGTGTCGCCGAAGGTCTCCTGATGACCGAGGCGGAGGAATGCGAACTGATTTGCTGCGGCCGCTTTGCGGAGAAGGCTTGCGTTGAGTTCTTTTCGCGGAAGTTCCAGATTCGTCCGGGCGTTATCGTGTCGCGCCTGCAGCGGCTCAAGAAGATTCGGCGCGACAGTCCGCTGAATTCGTTTAAGATCGCGGTGTAAAGTCGGCGAATTTTTGCCGCAAAAAAAGCGCGGGGTTGCCGCGCTTCATTTCGTTTAAATGAGGTTCGGTTAGTAGTTGATGGCGATGTAGGCGCTGCCTGCACCGAAACGTCTGTCGAAGCTTTCGAAGCCGTCCCACAGGGCGTCCCACGCGAATCCGATTTCGAGCTGCGTCGCGGAATTGCGGAAGAAGATGATTCCCAGTTCGGCACCACCTGCAAGGCCGATGGCGAAGGCTTCGTCCCCGTCGTAATAGTGGCTGTCGGTCTGGATGCCAAGGCCGATTCCTGCGCCGAGGAACGGCGTGACGACTCCCGTGCTCGGGAAGAAGCGTCCGCCCAGGAGGAAGGTTTCGTGCCATTCCCATTCGTCGCCGAAGGAGATGTTCATATTGTTCACGATGGTCACTGCGGCCTGCGGGATTACCTCGAAGATTCGGGCGTAGTGGAAGACGAAAGCCTGTTCCCAGGTGCGGTCGGTGTCGTATTTTTCGTGGCAGGCGACGTCGCCCTTGCAGTCCTTTTCGGTGAAGTCATAGTTGTGCCAAAGGGCTGCGCCGAGGCCGTAGCTGACATAGTTGCGGGTGGGGCGCTTGTGTGCGAAATTGTCGTTCGGGTCGCCGTTGCGTTGCTCGTAGCGTTCGGCCGGGACGACTATGACGACATTCGGCTGCGGTTCCTGATAGTAACCGTTGTTTGCGTAGTTGCCGTTTTGCGGGGCTCCCTGCATATTGGCATTTGCGCCGGCGAGGTTTGCGAGGGCTCCCTTGACAGCCCAGTCGATGGCGTAGTCCAGATTGTCGATGGAATTTGCCTTCTGCCTTCCGCTTCCGACAATCGTTCCATTGTTAATTTGTTCGCACACCACGACGAAGGAGCTGCCCATGGTCATGACGCTTGTGCGCAACTGGATTTCGGCGGAGCCTTCGACAGGCGTGTTTCCCGTCTCGCTCACGGAGGCGCGCACGATGGACTGGACCATGTTCGGGGCGTCCGGTGCAAATTCCGCTCCGCTTGGGGCGAGAACCTGGACGTTGGCGGCAAACGAAAGTGCGGCGAGCGAGAAAAAAGCGGCGAGAATCTTTTTCATATCTCAAATATACAAAAGAGAGAGGGACGTGCCCATTTGAAAATTGCTAACTTCCTATTGTCGTTTTTGTCAATGGATCCCGTTGTCTACCCATTATGAATAAAGCTGCCATTATCGTTGCCGTTTCGATGCTCCTGAGCCGCGTGCTCGGAATTTTCCGCGAGATGCTTCTCGCGCATGCCGCGGGCGTGTCGCTCGAGAAGAATGCCCTCGACCTTGCCTTCATGATTCCGGACATCTTGAATCATGTGGTGAGTACCGGGTTCCTCTCGATTATCTTCATCCCGATCTTTACGGGCTACAAGGTGGCGGGCGACGAGAAGGGCGGCTGGAAGTTCTTCAGCAACGTGCTGAACACCTTCGGAATAGCGCTCTTGATTTTGGTGGTGCCTGCGTTTATTTGGATGAAGGAGCTTTTGCAGCTGTTGACCGTCGACGGAGCCACGCCGGAACTGATCGAGCGCGCCACTTACTATGGCCGCATTATCTTGCCGGGACAGGTATTTATTTTCGTCGGAAGCATTCTGGTGGCCGTGCAGCATACCCGCAAGCAGTTCCTGATTCCTTCGTTGACTGGCTTGATTTATAACGTGGCGATTGTGGGCGGCGGTGCGCTGGGACTCGCGCTCGAGAAGTTCACCGGCACGGAATATGGCCTCGAAGGATTCGCCTGGGGCGTGCCGGTGGGCGCCTTCATCGGATTCTTCGCGTTGCAGATTTTGGGCGCCCGGCGTGGCGGGGTGCATTACGAGCTTCTGGTGCAGCCGACGCACCCCGATATCGTCCGCTATTTCAAGATGATGCTCCCGATGTCCTTGGGCGTGGGCTCCATGTTCGGCCTTGAATTCATTATCCGTAGCTTTGGTGCGAACTTCGGTACGGGTGGCATTTCGAGCCTCAACTACGCCTACCGCGTGATGTACACGCTGGTCGCTGTCTTCGGTTTCTCGGTCTCTGTCACGAGTTACCCCGACATGGCTCGCCTCGTGAAGGAAGGTGATTTCGGCCAGCTGAACCGCAAAATCTGGAAGAGCCTTTCGCGCATGTTCTGTATTCTGATTCCGGCGGTGGTCGCCGTGTGGGCGCTCAGTTTCCCTGCCGTGCGAATCCTCTTTGAACGCGGTGCCTTCCAGCGCGAAACCACCGAGGCGATTTCCGAGATTCTCCGCTGGTACTTGCCCGTAAGCCTCGGCCTTTGCCTGCAGGCGGTGCTGGTGCGTAGCTTCTATGCCTGCGAACGTATGTGGGTGCCGACGCTCCTCAACACCGGCATCTTTGCGGCGACGATTCCTGCCTACATTCTGCTCGGCGCTCCCGAAGTAGGGCTCGGTATCAAGAGTGTGCCGATTATCGGTGCGACGGGTGCGATTCTCCAGGTCATCTCGATGATCTTCATGTGGGCGAAAAAGAACGGTACCGACGGCATGAAGGAAGCCTTGTTGAACATGGCGCGTGCCTTGGTCGCTTTCGGTATCATGATTGCGGCGGCAGTCGGCCTTGACCGTGTCTCTGGAGAATTTGTCCGTAACGCGAACTTTGTGGTTCTCGTTGTTTATGCCTGTGCGGCGGGAATTCTGCTGTTTACGCTCACGCTCATTGTCCAGCGCTATCTGGGCAGCAAGGACGCGAAGGACATCCTGAACGAGCTGCTTGGAAAGGTGCTCCGCAAGCTGCACCTGAAACATTAATATTGAAATGTCATTCCCGCGAAGGCGGGAATCTCCATTTCTACTCAAACTATTTTATTTCATCCCGTTCGCCTTGTAGAACTGGACATCGGCCATGACCTGGTCCACCCAGCTCTTGGTGAGCGGAGACTGGTTCCAGTTTTCGGGCTTGGCGCCGATTTCGGGATCGGGGTAGAATGTCGCTATGGCATTTTCCTGACTGATGCCGACCTGCAAAAGCTTGCTTAACCGTTCGGCCCCGATGTAGATCTGCTGCAGTCCTTCGCCATCATCTAGCGCGAGGAGACCGTGTGAATCTTTTTGTCCGCGGTAGTCAAAGTCGAAATTTGAAACATGCCGAATCAAGGACATCAGCAGGGCCGCATCCAGCTGATGGCTTTGGGCGGCATCCATGACGGGGAGCGCCGTCAACTGCTCGTTGTCCCAGGGGGCTCCGTTGTAGGTGACGATTAGTGTGTGGCTCGATCCGTCACTTTCGATGCTTGTCGTGTAGCGGTTTCCCAGCTTCTTTTGCAGCGCCTTGTTTAATCGGATTCCGCGGTTCTTGAATTGCTTGTAACCATTCATGGTAAAGTGGAGTGTATCGTCGAGGCGCGTAAGTTCGGGCCGCGTCGGCTTTTCCACGATTTCGTTGTAGGCTGCAATGATCAGCGGAAGGATGTAGGCGAGTTCCGGTTGCGGGTGCGTCAGGTCGCAGGTGGAATCGATGGTGACTTTCTGCAGGGTGTGCAGCTTGAGCACCGCTTCGGCGGCGAATTCCTCGAAGAGTTCCCTTTCGTTGGTCTGGTGATGATGTGCGGCGGGGAGTAGCAGGTAGGTCGTCGTGATGATTGCAATGATTGCTACTGTCGCAATCGTGACGCGCCAGATTCTGCGGTTTCTGCCGAGCAGCTTGAGCCAGCCCCGCACCTTGGGACTTCGCCCGAGGTAGATGGCGAGGAAGACGAAAATGATGCTCCAGAGCACGACGAAAATCATATTCCATATTATAGCAAAAGGAATGAAATTTTATCTTTGTCGCTATGATGAATCCGTTAAAGAATGTCGTGGTCATCGGTGACCGTATCCTTCTCAAGCCCCTGGAAGCTTCCAACAAGACCGGAAGCGGTTTGTACCTGCCTCCGAGCGTGAAGGAGCGCGATGCCGTGCATACGGGCCTGGTGGTGCGCGTGGGGCCGGGTTACCCGATTCCCGTGAACCAGGACGGCGACGAAATTTTCCGCAGCGAAAATCCCGAAAACGTGAAGTACTTGCCCTTGCAGGTCAAGGAAGGCGACGAGGCCCTCTACCTGCACGCGAGCGGTCATGAAATTGAAATCGACGGCGAACAGTACGTGATTATTTCGCAGAACGCCGTTCTCTTGGTGATGCGCCCCGAAGTCCCCGACGATATCGATGGGATTTTAAGGGACTAGTATAATGTCGTTGCGAGCGAAGCGCGGCAATCTATAGTTATTTGTAAAGTTCCAGCGTTTCCTTCAGCTTGGTCGCGATTCCGTTGACCATGTCGAAGAGAGAACGCAGGTCGCCCTGAATCTTGTCAAACAGCGGAATGTCGCAGAAGAGATCGGTGCGGTAGACCTTGTTCGCCTGGTAAATGTCGCGGAGTGTTCGGAGGATTTTCGCCTGCTGCTCCATTTGCGACTGGGCTTCCTTGCGGATTTCTTCCAGCTGCAACTTTTTCTGCTTGGCGACCTCGGGGTCGTTTTCGCGGAGAATGTAGGTCGGCAGCGTCGCGAAGTCTTCGAACTTGGTGGGAGCGTTTCCGTTACGGGACATGTTGTTGCGGAGCCCGATTCCCTTGACGGCGGCGTCGATGGAAATGGTGCAGCTCGATGTTCCGTGGTAATTGCAACGCACGTGCTTTTCGATTTGGCGAAGTTCGTTGAACGGGTTGAAGTCCTCGTTGGTCTCGATGTAGCGCAGGGGCACGTACAGCGGGGCGGGTTCGCCTGCTACGGTCACGCGGTAGCAGATGCAGGGCTCTCCGTTGAATTCCTTGGTTTCGTACAAGTTGTTGCTGCTGCGCATCATCGACTTGACCCTGCGATACAGGCCTTCGGCGTCGTAGGCGTTTTCGGCAAGGTTCGCGAGGTCCTTGAGCATGACCGTTTTCACGATGCCGTTGAAGTTTTCCATGACGGTGTTGTTCGAGGTGGAACGTCCCCAGATGGGGCCTCCCAGGAAAAGCGTGTCAGTAAAGGTGGTCTTGTTACGCCCGTTGAAGAAGGCGATGGCCTTTGCCATGTTGGTGAGCGCGAGCCACTTGCTGATGGGCACGTAGATTCCGTTCTGCGTGCATAGTTCCGCAATTTTTCCGACGAGGGCGAGCGTGTCTTCCGAAAGTTCCACCTTCTTGATTTCTTCTTTCCACGCGAGCTTTTCTTCGTTGGAAATGGCGAGCTCTTCGGGGATATGGAAGTTCTGGAGCTTGCCCTGGTTCTGCAGGAGCGAGCAGAGCGCTTCGGGGCTCAGGCTGTCGGGCATCGAAATGGTGAGCGTAATCTCGTCGGCGATTTCGGCGCGGCCCATGGCGTTTTCGGGACGGATGTCGCTGCTCAGGATGACAGAGGCATTGTCGCGGTACTGCAGGGAGTTGCGGACGTTTTCCTTGGTGGAATCGTCGATCGGGTTGAAGTTCTGGAAAATGATCAGGTCGAAGGCGCTGACCTTGGACGGAAAGTCATGCTGGCGCGAACCGACCTGCAGCACCTTGGCATCCTTGAATGCGGATATCAGGCGGCTGGTCAGCAGGTTCTTGCCCGAACCGGTACGGCCGTAGAGGTAGAAGGGCTCGTTGTTGACAGCGGCCAGAAACCCTAGCCTGAGGCAGGATTCCCTTTCTGGAAAGTCGACGCAGAGGTTCTGCAGTAATTCCTGGATGCGTTGAGTTAAGGTCATTTCCCAATCCTTCTCTTAAATTCACTATGAATTTAACAATTCATTTAAAATGCGATGGGCCAGTGTCTCGTCTACGATGGTCTTTTGGCGTGCAATATAGAGGTTATCGGGCCTTGGGAGCGGTTTGCCTGTGCCATTATCGAGCCGCGCCGCGTCTTTTTCGGTAATGATGAAGGCGCTTTGCGGATTTTCCTGCAGGGCCCTTTGCAATTTGTCCGAAAAACGGCGGTCGTGGTCTTTCAAGAATGTCTTTTCCGAGATGGCGATTCCCTGTTTCTGGATGTCGTTGCAAAGACGGTTCGGATCCCCGATTCCGCAGAAAATGTTTATTTGTCTGTAATGCGCTGAACCGTGAACGCTCCTGAGGTCTTCGCCTTTTTGGTTTGTTATGTTGTCTAGAACAAAGCGGATTTTTGAGGCGGGGTCGTTGCAGTGGATTTCAACGGTGTTGCCAGAACGGTGAATGGAGTGGTCTTTGATAAGACTCCTGGCATTTCCTAGCGGCCACAGTTCGCAGAGACGTGTTGGTGCATTTTCCCAGAGGAGCACGAAGGTGGTCGCCCCGACGAGCCTGCTGTCTTCGAAGCCGTCGTCGCAGACGATAAAGTCGAATTCCTGGGTGCGGTCTAGTTCGTGGGCGAGGCGGTAACGGTTGCGCGTCGTATAGATTTTGACTTGAGGCTTTGCCGCAAAATGTTCCCGAAGCATCGCCGCTTCGTCGTAGGCGTATTCGTGGCAGAGAATGGCGACGCGCTTGCCCTGTGCGGAAAGTGTTTCTGCAAGCCAGGTGCAGAAGGGCGTCTTTCCCGCGCCGCCGGTGCGGTATGAGCCGACAACGACAAGCCGCGAATGCCTTAGCGGATTCCCCGGCCTAAGGCAAATTGCGTGATGCAATCGGTAGAGGGCTCGATAGCAAGTGGCTAGAAAAAGACGAAGCATAGAGGCTTAATTCACGAGTGTCATCCTGAGCTATACGAAACTTGGCAACTTGTTGCTTTAGTTGAGTTAGGTTCGAAGGAGCAGGATCTCTAGTGACTTTTAGCCACGTCTATTACAGACAATTTCTCTTTTGCTGCAAGAACAGGTCCGCGAGTACGAGGGCGGCCATGCTTTCGACAATCACCGGGGCGCGTACGGCGACGCAGGGGTCGTGGCGCCCGCGAGCGGCGAGCGTTCCGTTTTCGCCACCGCGACCGGCGGTCTTCTGTTCCTGCGAGATCGTGGCGGTCGGCTTGAAGGCCATGCGGCAGTAGATGGGTTCGCCGTTGCTGATGCCGCCGAGGCTGCCACCTGCGTTGTTGGTGCGGGTACGGTAACGGTGACCGTCAAAATAAAGTTCGTCGTTGTGCTTGCTCCCGTGCATGCGTGCCGAGGCGAAACCGCTTCCGATTTCGAATCCCTTGCAGGCGGGGATCGACAGCATCGCCTGCGCGAGCAGCGCGTCCAGGCGGTCGAACACCGGTTCGCCCAGCGCCACCGGAGGATTCTTGACCAGGAGGCATACGGTGCCGCCGATGCTGTCACCGTTAGCGCGTGCATCGAGTACGGCTTGTTCCATCTTGACGCTCGCATCCTTGTCGGGGCAACGCACGGGGGATTCCTCGATTTGTTCAAGCGTGAGGGTGTTCAGGTCCACAGGGCCGCAGTCGACTTCGCCGATGGAATTCACCCAGGCGATAATCTCGGTGCCGTTCACCTGTTTCAAGAGCTTTTTCGCGACGGCGCCGGCGGCTACGCGGCCGATCGTTTCGCGGGCGGAGCTGCGTCCACCGCCACGGTAGTCCCTGAACCCGTACTTGAGGTCGTAGCACAGGTCCGCGTGTCCCGGTCGGTACCATTTCTGGATCTCGGCGTAGTCATGGCTGCGCTGGTCCTCGTTAAAGACGGCAAACGAGATCGGGGTACCGGTGGTTTTGCCTTCGAAGACGCCCGAAAGGATCTTTACCTGGTCCTTCTCGTCGCGGGCGGTGGTCATCTTGCCCTGCCCGGGGCGGCGGCGGTTGAGTTCCGCCTGGATTTCCTCTTCGGAGATTTCGAGACCTGCGGGGCATCCGTCCAGGACCGAACCTACTGCCGGACCATGCGATTCGCCCCAAGTGGAGACGCTAAAAATTTTACCAAAAGTGCTGGACATGCCACAAAATATAGATAATCGTAAGTTTTTCTAAAAAATTATCCATAAAGGACTTAACAACCGAAAGAAGTTTACTATCTTTTACAATGGATTTAGGAGATTCCTGTGAAACGAATCGGATTTATAGTAACGCTCTTGACGCTGCTTCTGTCTCTGGAAGCAGTTGCTCAACGTTATAACGACTTTGCCGGAATTCCGTTCGGGGCCTCCCGCGAAACCGTTATCGAAGAAGTGATGAAGCTCGGTTACGAGCCCTACGGTCAGAGCGGCGAGGGTGAACGCGTCGTTATCCCCGTGTTCATGTTCGGCGAACTGCCTGTGCAGGTCGATTTCATTTTCAACAAGAATGACAAGTTCTATTCTTTCGAAATCCGCACCGGTCGTGTGGAACGTGCTCGTTTGAGCAAGTCCTTCGAGGCTGTTGCCTACATGTCCGAGCAGTTCACGCTCAAGTACGGCAAGCCCTCGGGTAACCCCGCCATCGACGAGACTTCCTCCCTCAAGGAAAACCTGCTGAACCTTTACCAGCAGTGGTTCTCGGTCAAGGTGCTCAACATCTACACGGCCCTCGTCCAGAAGGACGGCCGCTATTTCGTGGTCGGCTCCGTGACGCACCGCAAGCTCGCTACCGAAAAGAATGCGGGTGCCGGTCGCAAGTCTGAAAAGGCTGTCTCGAACCAGCCGGTGTTCTAGCCTAATTTATACATAAGTCAGATAAAGAACCATCTTTTGTTTAAAAGATGGTTTTTTATTTTTATGGGTAAAAAGATTTGTTTGGGTTCCTTTTGTTCCTATACAAACCAATAATACTATTGCAAAACAAGAGGATGATGCAATGCTAAACTATACGATAAGTTTTATAGTGAGATAGCTTTTATGAATATCTATAAATCACTTTTTTTGTTTTTTACCTTTGCTTTAACATCTTGCTTGGAAACAGAAGATCCAGACACATATAATTGCATTGATACAAACCAGGTTGCTGCGATCAGCGTAATTTCAACAACGCAGGTAAGTGATGTTAGGGCTTATACGGATGAAAAGATTCTTTGTAAAAGTAATACTGAGTTATTTTATAAGAAAAATAAAGATGACCAATTTTACCATTATTCTTATAATGATGAAGAGGTTGATTCCGAATATGAAGATTGGTTCGTTAAACTAGGGTGTTATATAAAATATAATGCGTCCTTAAAAAGTAAAGATGTCTTTTTCCAAATAAAGAAGGCTAATCAACTGGACGAAATCAAGGTTGACAGCTTGCTGAAGGGGAAAGAGCATATCTTTGCAATTTCAGAGCAAGATACGGCATGGCTGTTCAGTTTTGAGATTAGTTTACTGAATGATGGTGATCCAGATTATAATTTTTCAATTTCGTCGAAATTGGGCTGCCATGGCGGTTATTGTTTTGTCACTTTGCCGATAAGAGAAAAAGAATTTTGCTTTAATAAGAACAATGAAAGTAAGAAGCATCTATTTGAATAGTTTCGAATTATACAATTAGTTTTATAGCGGTTTAGGTATAAGAACCGTATTTTCATTTCAAAAAACAGCCACGATGGCTATTGCATAGCCACCTTGCAAATGACAGAAAAAGCATTTTGTTACGATAAATAAATCGTCTAATGTCTAGGGGTCTTTACGCCTTCAGCTTGTCCAGGGCCTCGTTCGGGCCGATGACGAACAGCACGTCGTTTTCCTTGAGCACGTAGTCGGCGATGTTACCGATCTTGGGTGTGGGTTCCAGCGGGTCGCGGATGGCGATCACCTGGATGCCGTACTTGTGCGTCAGGGAGAGGTCCTTCAGGGTCTTGCCGAGGAAGCCTTCGGGGCATGCGATTTCGACGATGGAGAAGCCTTCCATGAACGGCAGGTAGTCCAGCATGTTCGGGCGGTTGAGCCTTTCCGCGAGCGAGATGGCCATGTCGCGTTCGGGGTGGAAGATGTCCGCCACGCCGAGCTTTTCGAGGATAATCGTATGGGCGGGACTACTGGACTTCGCGATGATGTGCTTCACGCCCAGTTCCTTGAGGTTCAAGACTGTCAGGAGCGATGCCTGCAGGTCTTCACCGATACAGCAGATGACGCTGTCCACCTTAGAAAGCGGCAGCGACTGGAGCTGCTTCTTGCGGGTGCCGTCGGCAACGACCGCCTGCGACACCTGGTTCGAGATATCCTGGATCTTTTCGGGGCTCGGGTCCACGACCATCACGTCGTGTCCGAGTGCGGTCAGATGGCGGGCCAAGAAATAGCCCGTGTTTCCGAGACCGATTACTACGAATTGTTTAGAAGCCATGACCCTAATTTAGTAAAAGCGGGAAGCAGTTAGCCCACCATGATGTCTTCTTCGGCGTACCACATGCCCTGCTCCTGCGTCTTTGCCACGGCGGAGATAAGGAACAGCGGTCCCATACGGCCGACGAACATCACGAGGCAGATCACGATGCGTCCCGGAATAGAGAGGTCCGGCGTCAGTCCCATCGAAAGTCCGCAGGTGCTGTAGGCCGAGACGACCTCGAAGAACACCTTGAGGAACGATACCTGTTCGATGGAGTTGCCCGCCGCTTCGGTTTCGAGCAGCACAAGCGTTGCGACCACGACCACTACGATGGCCACCACGAAGATTCGCACTGCCTTGTCGACGGTGGTTTCGGGAATGGTGCGGCCAAGGATTTGCGTCTTGTTGCGGCCCAGCAGGCGGTTGAACCCGAGCAGGAAAATCACGGCGGTTGTGGTGGTCTTGATACCGCCGCCGCAGCTACCCGGGTTTGCGCCGATGAGCATGATAATCACGAAGAAGAAGAGCGAACCCACGCTGAGGGCGGGGACATCTACCGTGTTGAGGCCCGCCGTGCGGCTGGTGAACGCCATGAAGGCGCTGGTTTCCAGTTTCTGCCCGAAGTTCAGACCCTCGAAGGTGTTGCTCCATTCGCTGAACATGAAGAACGCGATGCTCACGAGGACGATAATCAGGGTGAAGCCCGTGGCGATGTGCGTATGCAACGACACCTTGCGGATGGCGCGCTTCTTGAAGTCGAACAGGTAGCGCATTTCGGTAATCGCGAGGAAGCCGAAGCCGCCCGCGAGGGCGAGCACGCAGGTGGTAATGTTCATGAGCGGGTTCAGCTGGAATTGTACGAGCGAATCGGGGAACAGCGTGAAACCCACGTTACAGAAGGAACTGACCGCCTGGAACAGGCTGCAGAAGATGCGGTCGTAAAGGGCCATGCCGCTGAACTGCGTGAAGTAGATGACGGCACCGATGGCCTCGAGGCCGAAAGTAAAGGGGAGTACCGCCTTCAGGATGCGGCCCGCGTCGACGTTGCCTTCCTGCGTGTAGTTCGCAAGAAGGGCCGACTGGTGGTTGAATCCCGGGTGCATGCCCGCAAGCAAGATGATCACGGTAGAAATCGTCATGATTCCAAGACCGCCCGCCTGCATCAGGAGAACGAGCACCCAGTTGCCGAAGGGGGTGAAGCTTGCGCTGATGTCGATCGTGGAAAGGCCGGTGACGCATACGGCGGACATCGCCGTGAAGAAGGCGTCGAGGATGCCGACGGGTTCACGCTGCGCAAACGGGAGCGACAAGAGGAGTGCTCCCAAGGAAACCAGCGCGAGGTAGCCCGACACGATCATCAAGATCGGGTTGCCCGACTTTTTCTTGACTTCGGCCTTCTTTTCCACGAAGTCAAATGCTTCGTACCTAGAACGTAACATGGGGGCAAATATAGAATAAGGTGAGAGTCGCGACAAGCATCAAATATGCTTGTCATGACCGAACCGATCTGTATGCACGTAAAGCGTGCCAATATAGAAATATGGCAGGGCGGCGTGCTATGTAAAAAAAATGCCTGTTGTGTAAAATAATCGCGGTTTTTGGCGGTGGCGGCGTGAAAAAAGCGTGTATAGAGTGGAGGCTATATGAATAGACACGAATCCATGTTGCGGATTGCGGCGAATTCCGACATCTCGGTCCTTCTGCTCGGGGAATCCGGTTCGGGGAAGGAGGTGGCGGCCCGCTTTATCCACGAGCACAGCCAAAGGGCGGGCGGCCCCTTTGTCGCATTGAATTGCGGTGCGATTGCCCGGGGACTTGCCGAGAGCATTCTGGAGGGGCATCGCAAGGGGGCGTTCACCGGTGCGGGCGAGGAACGCGCGGGGCTTGTGCGTTCGGCCGAAGGCGGGACGCTATTCCTCGACGAAATCGGTGAAATGCCGCTAGAGACGCAGTGCAAGCTGCTACGCATCTTGCAGGAGCGCACGGTGATGCCGCTCGGCTGCTACGAGAGCGTTCCCGTCAATTTTAGGCTCGTGTGTGCGACGAACCGCGATTTGCGTAGCGAGATCGCGGCGGGTCGCTTCCGTGAGGATTTGTTTTTTAGGTTGAATGTGTTTCCGGTGAAAATCCCGCCGCTGCGGGAACGCGAAGATTTCGAGCGGATTGTACACGAGCTGTGGCGAGATGTCAACGGGGCCTCTGCGAGGATGTTGAACCCTTATGAAATTGCGCTGCTCCGGAAAAAACCGTGGCCGGGGAACGTGAGGCAACTCAAGAACGTATTGCAGCGGTTTTCGTTGCTGCAATCGTATGGTGTTACTTTGTCTAAAGTGATGGACGAGGAATTCGGCGAGGCGCCCCTGCCCCAAAAAGAAGCTGGCATCGTTGCGCCCCATAGAACAGGGGCGCCGGAGCACCTGATGGCGGGCGGATTTAGGAACTTCGAGTTTGCCTACGAAAAAGTGAGTGAAAGGGCGAGGCGCTATTCGGCGTCTCCCGAGTGGAATTTAATTTGTACTGAACTCGCGAAAAACGAGGGAAACCGGAGCGTGACCGCGCAGAAACTGGGGATTAGCCGTGGGTGCCTGAATTATCAGATCAAGAAGCACAGCAGCTGATTGCCGCTAGAAACGCATTCCGAGCGTCAGGTAATGGTAGCCGCCGTCGAAAGCCTTTTTCGGGCTGTAGGCGTAGTCGAAGGAGATCATGCCGAAGGTGACGCCGAGGCCCGCGCTGATGCCGTCTTCGGTGTCGGGGCGTGCCGCGTAGCCAACGCGGAGGGCGAGCGTTTCCATGTAGTTGAGTTCGCCGCCGAATCTCCATTCGGGGTCTTCCATGTCGGCGCGGCGGTAGGCGTCTGCGGAAAGGTGCAGGTCCCACTGGCTCTGGAATCCGAGGAGGCGTGCAATGGGGACGATTCCCGTGATGCCTGCCTGGAGTGCCATCGGTTCGTGTTCCGTTTCGCCGTCGTAGTCGCTCATGTAGCCGAAGTTCGTGAGGGTGGCGCCCAGGGCGAAGTATTCGCCGAGCTTGTAGGCGCCGCCGATGTCGCCGAGGATCGCGATGGCGGTCTCGTCGTCGATGGTCTGCGAGGCAAACCTTGCGGTGGCGGCCCAGCGGAATGCCTTGCCGCGGTTACCGAGGCCTGCCTGTACGGCCCAGGCGTAGGCGCTGTATTCCGAGGTCTTGAAGCCTTCTTCGTCGCGGCCCTCGATTTCGTCGTAGCCCAGGTATTCGGCGCCTGCCGAGAAGGTCAGCGGGAAGTCGAACAGGGTGAAGGGGAGGGCGAAGTAGGCCGTCGAGAAGTCGTCGGCGGTATTTTCGGGGAAGATGACATGGTTCACGCCCGCTTCGGATTCCTGCACGGCACCCATGGCGAGCGGGTTGCGGGAAATTTCGGAGGCGCTCTTGGCGTCAGCCGTTCCGGCTCCCGAGAGGGCGGCGCTTCGGGCCGAGACCTGCATCGAGAGGAACTTCATCGAGACATCGCCCGCGTCAACGTTCCAGTGCTCCCCGGCGAGTGCGAGGGAGGTTACGGCGAGAGTAGCGGCGATGAATCTTTTGAGCATACGGATAAAATACAAAAATTATTTTCTCCAGCCTTCCATAATCTTCATGCAGCCGGCCAAAAGTTCTGCGGAACGAGCCTTGTCGTCGGTTTCCACGTAGCAGCGGAATTCCGGGGCGTTGCCGCTCGGGCGCAGGTGCACGATGTCGCCGGAGTCGAATTCCATGCGGTAGCCGTCGGTCTCGTCGATGGAGACGATTTCGCCGTGGAAAGGTGCCGGGGTTGAGCCGTCCTTGGGCTTGAAACGGCTGGGCTTCGCGGTGAGGCTGCCGAAAAGTTTCTTGCCGAGTTTCTGTTCGCGGATTTCGGCGAGTTTCGCCTTCGAGATATCGGTCGGGAATTCCTTGAGGCGGTCGCTGAGCGTAAAGCGCTTCGGGAGTTTCTTGAGGAGGTCCACGACGCACATGCGTTCTTCGCGCACGCGCACCATCACGGCAAGCATCGGGAGCAGCGCGTCGCGGGTGGGGAGCGCCTTGAGCGTACGGGACACGCGCACCTCGTTACCGCTGCTGTCGCGTTCCACGAATTCGCGGGTGAGGTCGGTCTGCAGCAGGAATCCGCCGTTCGCCTCGTAACCTGCGACGGAGATGCTCTTGTCGGATGCATCTACCAGGCTTTCCATGCCGGCAATCACATAAGGGCTGCCGATGCGGGTGCGGCAAATTTTTTCGAAACTGTTCGACTTTTCGAGCGACGTGTTGCAACTCACCGGAGTTGCAATGCGCTTGATCCCAAGCGCCTGGGCAGCGAGGATGCCCAGCACGTCGCCACGCAGCCACATGCCTACATCGTCTGCCAGAAGCGGGCGGTCAGAGTCGCCGTCGGTGCTGAAGATGGCGTCCACGAAATCCTTGTGCGCAAAGTCGCGGGCGAGTTCTTCGTCTTCCTTGCGGATAGCCTCGGTGTCGACCGGGATGAAGGTCTCGCTGCGGGCAAACGGCTTCACCGTCGCACCCAAACTTTCAAGGACCTTCACTACGATGTCGCGGCCCACGGCGGAATGCTGGTACACGCCGATGGTAAGACCCGAGAGTGCCTTGGTGCCGAAAAATTCGGGGTAGCGCTTCACGTAGTTTTCTTCGGCTTCCGTTTCGACGGTCGGAAGTGCGGGGGCGTTCTTCAGCATGCCCTTGCTGTCAAAAATGGATTCGTCGAAATCGACCGACTGCGAGACGATTCCCTGTTCGTCGGCCTTGGTGATTTCGCCTTGCGGGTGGTTGAACTTGATGCCGTTGCGGTCGGCGGGAATGTGGCTGCCCGTCACCATGATGGTCGGGAGCGCCTTGTCGATGCCGTAAAGGGCGATGGCCGGGCTCGGGATGCGTCCGCAGTAGACGACCTTCCACGAGGAATCTTCGCCGGCCTTCACGAGCGCCTTCAAGATGCGTTCGGTACTCGGACGCAGGTCGCCCGCAATCGCGATAGTGCGTTCGCACTTGTAGCTTGTCTCGCAGTACTTGATAAAGGAGCGTGCGTACACGTAGCATACGCGGTCGGTCATCGCCGTTACCAGTCCGCGGGCTCCGCTGGTGCCGAATGCCACGCCGGATTGCTTCATTACTTCTTGCATCGAAACGCTCATAAGAAACCTCTATTTTGTCCTCGCCGCAATAGTCTTGATTTAGCGCGGCGACTCATCGTTTTTCTTAAAAATAAAAAATTAAAATGCTCTGGCGAAAGATTGCCCCCGCATAAACCTGCGGATGAAAATAAGATACTATCTTTGTAGTGCTATGGCTATAGACTTTTCGAAAACGTTCCCCCTGCTCCCTCTGAGGGATGCTGTTGTTTTTCCGCACACGACCCGCCGCATTCTGGTGGGGCGAGACATTTCTTTGCGCGCCCTTGAGTATGCCGAATCGCATAACGGCGAGATTATCCTCTCGGCGCAGAAAAATATTGAACAGGAAGAAATCGAGAACCCGATGCTCGACCTTTATTCGGTGGGTGTCGTTGCGCATGTGAGTAACGTGACCCCTTTCCCGAACGGTTGCGTGAAGGTGGTGCTCGAGGGCGACCAGGTGGTAGGCCTACGCTCGATTGTAACGAAAGACAACTTCTTGATGGTGACGGTGTCGCCGCACAAGCCGACGATTACGGCTGCCGACAAAAGCTCCCAGCTGGAAACGGTGCTTTCGCACTTCAAGGAATATTCCCTGCACAGGAACATTTCGGAAGGCATGGTAGATGCTCTGTTTACCATGGATAGTCACATCAACGCTTTTTACGGGATGATTCCCTTCTTGCAGATTTCGCTTGACGAACGCCAGCGCCTGCTCGAAATTGGCGAAATCGACGAACTCGCGCAGCGCCTGATCGAAATTATGCAGGTGGCCGCCGACACCGATACCATGATGGTGAAGGTGCAGCAGAATGTGCGCCAGAAGATGGCTCAACAGCAGAAGGAATGGTTCATTTCGGAACAGATCCGTCAGTTGCAGGACGAACTGGACGGCGAAAGCGGAAACGCCTCGGAACCTGACCAGCTGCTCAAGAAAGTCAAGGCGAAGAAATTTTCCGCAGCGATTCAGGAAAAGCTTGAGGAAGAAATCGGCCGCATGAAACTGATGCAGCCGACGTCCCCGGAATACGCCGTGAGCCGCAACTACTTGGACTGGTTCCTGAACCTGCCCTACGGCGAATACACCGACACCGTGCTCAACATGAAAAAAGTGAAGGGCGAACTCGATTCCAAGCATTTCGGGCTCGATAAGGTGAAGGAACGCATCATGGAATACGTGGCGGTCCTGAAGCTCACGGGTACCGAACGCCGTGCGCCAATTCTTTGCCTGGTGGGCCCTCCGGGCGTGGGCAAGACGACGCTTGTCGAATCGATTGCGAATGCCATGAAGCGCAACTTTGTGCGCATCACTCTCGGTGGCGTACGTGACGAAGCCGAAATTCGCGGTCACCGCCGCACCTATATCGGAGCGATGCCTGGCCGTTTTATCCAGGCGCTGCGTCGTGCAAAGTGCATGAACCCGATTATCCTCTTGGACGAAATCGACAAGATGGCGAGCGATTTCCGTGGCGATCCGGCGAGCGCGATGCTTGAAGTCCTGGACCCGGAACAGAACCACGACTTTACGGACCACTTTATGGAAGTGGGGCTCGACCTTAGCCGCGTGCTCTTTATCGCGACGGCGAACAACGAGGCCGAAATCCCCGAAGCCCTACGAGACCGTCTCGAAATGGTGCGCCTGCCCGGCTACTATCCGCACGAAAAGTTGCAGATCGCAAGCAAGTACCTGGTGCCGCGCATCTGTGAACGTACGGGTATCGAAAACGGCAAGGATGTCGCCTTTGACGACGACATGATTGCGAAGGTGATTCGCGAATGGACCCGCGAGGCGGGCGTGCGCGAACTGGAACGTACCCTTGAAAACGTGGTGCGTCACCGTGCAAAGGACAAGGTGATGGGCAAAAAATATAAGGCCGAAGTCACCGAAAAAACTTTGCAGGAATACCTGGGTGCTCCGCGTTACCTCGACAACCAGCTGCCACCTGCTGGCCGCCCGGGCGTTATCGTGGGCCTTGCGTGGACAAGCGTCGGCGGCGAGATTTTGCCGATCGAATGTATGCTCCTGCCCGGCAAGGGAACGCTACTCATGACGGGTAAGCTCGGCGACGTGATGAAGGAGTCGGCTCAGATTGCCTTGAGCCTCGTGCGTGAGCGTCTGGAACGTTTCGGTATCGACCCGAATGTGGTGAAGAAGACGGATATCCATATCCATGTGCCCGAAGGAGCCGTGCCGAAGGACGGACCTTCTGCGGGTATCGCGCTGACGCTCTGCCTGCTTTCGGCGTTTACGAAACAGCCCGTGTCTCCTGAAATCGCCTTTACCGGCGAAGTGAGCCTGACGGGTGCATGCCTCCCGATCGGAGGCCTCAACGAGAAAGCGCTTGCTGCGCTCCAAGCGGGCGTGAAGACGCTTCATCTCCCTGCAGGTAACCAGAAGGACGTGAACGAGCTTCCTGCTCCCGCGAAGAAGGGCCTCAAGATTTTCACGCACAAGCACATCGACGAAATCATCAAGGTGCTGTTCGTGGAAAAGAAGACTGGCCCCGCGAAAAAGGAAAAGAAATAAACGAATAATACTATGGAATTCACACTTGAACAAATGCGCGAGCACCTTGCAGCTCTCGAAGCAAGGATTACCGAAGCCTGTAAGATTGCGGGCCGCAGCCGCGATGCGGTAAAGCTTGTGTGGGTGAGCAAGTTCCACCCGGCAGAAGCTGTGGAAAATGCGATTGCGCTCGGTGCGACTGACTTTGGCGAAAACCGCGTGCAGGAAGCCGAACTCAAGTTCTCGACGCCGCGTACCGCTCTTGACGGCAGCCGCGTGCGTTGCCACGTGATTGGCCCTGTACAAAGTAACAAGCTCAAGAAGGCGGCGATCGTCGCCGACTGCATCCACTCCATCGCAAGCATCGAGGCTGTGGAGAAGTTGGAGAAGGTCTGCGCGGCGCTCCCCGCGGCAGGCTCCGCTGCAGTTGGTGAAAATGGTTCTGGCAAGATTCTCGATATACTTTTCCAGGTGAATGCTGGCGAAGAAGAAACCAAGAGCGGTCTCGATGTGCACGAAGCCGAGGCGTTCCTGGAGTCTCTGGAGACTCGCGGCGAAAATGCATTTCCGCACCTGCGTATCCGTGGCCTGATGACCATCGGCAAGAACACTGGCGTTGCCGAGGACAGCCGCGAATGTTTCGCTTTCCTCCGTAACCTCCAGCGGAAATTCCTCGCGAAGGGCGGCGTGTTCGCGAACTTCGACCAGCTTTCGATGGGCATGACCGGTGACCTCGAAGTCGCCATCGAAGAAGGTTCCACGATGATCCGCGTGGGAACGGCCCTTTTCGGCGAACGCGACTACAGCAAGCCCACTGTTTAACTAATTTATTTCCTATGAACAACGCTACACCCGATTTCAATTCGCAACATTTTGAGGTTGCAGGTTTCATTCGCGAAGTGTTCGGCTACATGGAACGCTTCAAGGGTCAGCTGTTTGTGCTGAAAATCGAGGACGACCTGATGAGCCACCCGCTTTTCCCGGTGCTCATGAGGGACATCGCCATTCTGCACAAGGCGGGAATCCGCATCATCATCGTGCCGGGGACGCGCAACAGCATTGACGCGCAGCTCAAGGCGTGGGAACTGGAATCGAGTTTCTATGCGGGTGTGAGACTTACGAGCGAGGAGGCCCTTCCGCATATCGAGCAGGCCTCTCTGGGCGTAGCGCAACACATTATGAGCCACCTTACGGCAAGCGGCTTGCGCGGTATTCAGGGCAACTGGGTGCTTGCGCGCAGCATGGGCGTCATCGATGGTATTGACTACATGCGTACCGGCCGTATTGAACGCATCCAGCGCGACATCCTGGAACAGCTCCTCGACGAAAAGTTCGTGCCGATTATTCCTCCGATTGGTTGGAACAAGCTCGGACACGCTTACAACATCAGCTCGACCGAACTGGCGACCGAACTTTGCAAGTACATGAAGGTTGGAAAGCTCTTCTTTATCGGCAACCAGAACGGCATCAAGCTCGATGGCCTGGTGACCGGCAAGAACACCAAGTACCTGGAACCCACGGAGTCGGGCGTGATCTCGGCCATGGACGTGGACCAGGCGAAGGAACTGCTGGAACTCAATTCCGACCAGCTCGACTTTGCGCAGATGGATTACTTGATGAACGCGATTCATGCCTGCGAGGCGGGCGCGAACCGTGTCCACCTCTTGAGCGGTGAATTCCAGGGCAGCGTGCTGCAGGAAGTGTTCAGTGCCCGTGGTGACGGTACCATGGTGTACGCGAACCAGTATTCCAGTATCCGTCCTGCGATCATGGAAGATATTCCGGATATTCTCCGGATTATGCAGGACTACATCGACAAGGGTTTCCTTGTGCCGCGTACGCAGGAAAGCATTTCCGAAAAGCTCAAGGATTATGTTGTCTACAGCATCGACAACAGCATTCACGGCTGCGGCGCCTTGCACGAATTTGAAAACGGCATGGCCGAAGTGGCGGGCATTGCTGTCGCCGCGAACTACCGCAAGTCGGGCATTGGCGATGCCATCGTGCGTCACCTGATTTCGGTGGGCCGCATGAAGGGCTACAAGACGCTGTTCCTGCTTACGACGCAGGCGCTCGACTGGTTCTATCATTTCGGTTTTGTCGATGGCACGGTGGACGAACTTCCGCCGACCAAGCGCGACCATTACAACAAGAAACGTCATTCTCGCATTCTGATGCTCCCGCTCGATAAGTAAGGCGGAGAAGGAGGAACCATGAATACTCTCGAGGCAATCAAGACCCGTCGCAGTACGCGAAAGTTCAAGGCGCGTGCTGTCGAAATGGAAAAGTTGCAGCAGATTGTCGAGGCGGGCCGCTTTGGACCCACGGGCGGCAACGCGCAAGGCAACCATTTCTTCGTCATTTCGAACGCGACCGTCCTCATGATGCTCAAGGATATGGTTCAGACCGCCTTTGCGAAAATGGAACTCCGTGACGACCTTTACAAGAGTCTCAAGAATTCGATCATGCTTTCGCAGAAGGGAAATTATTCCTTCAGCTACAATGCTCCCGTGCTGATTGTGGTCGCGAACAAGAAAGACTACGGCAACAACATGGCGGATGTCGCTTGCGCCGTCGAAAACATGATGCTTGCCGCGAATGAACTCGACCTCGGCAGTTGCTATATCAATCAGCTCAAGTGGCTGAACGAGGAACCCTCGATTCGCGGATACCTGGGAACGCTCGGACTTAAGGACGACGAGCGTGTCTATGCGTCTGTCGCCATCGGTTATGCCGATACCGAATCGGGCCTCCCGAACCGTACGGAAGCGCCCCGCATCGGCAACGAAGTCGTATTCGTCTAAAAAACAAATTTCTATCGCGTCATCTTTTGTCGCAGTAATAATGTATATTAAACCGTAGAGGTTTATTATGGCAGATATTACCCGCGCAGACCGCGTCCTTCAACTATTCGCGCTACTGATAACGAATCCGAGCAGGAACTATTCCATCAGTGACTTGATGGAGGCTTTGGAAATTCCCGAAAATGAGCGACGCAACGTGCAACGCGATATGCAGACGTTGACATCTGCCAACGGGGGCGCCTATATCCGTGTGTTAAGCGACCGACGCGCTTTCCGTTACCAGTCGGCCATTAAATCGGCGGATAACTTGCTTTTTCCGAATTTCGAAAATACCATGCTGCATTTCGTGTTCCTGCAGCGTATCGCGAATATGTACCCCGCCGCAAGCGAGACCGTCACGGATTTACTCGAAAAAATCCGGAAGAGTCTGCCCGCAAGCGAAAAGAAGGCCGTGGATCAGCTTGCTCAGGACTTGAACTCGCGAATCCTTTTTGCGGGAACTCCGCCCATGTTCGAGGAAGATTCCAGCGAAAAGCTCAAGGTCATTCTGCAGGCGATTCACGAACGCCGTAAAATACGCGTTGCCTATGTCAGCGAAAATGGGAACATCCCCAGCATACGAATTCCGCTAATGGTCATTTTGTATCAGGGTGAAATCTACATCGGTTGCGAGTCGCAGTCGCATCCTGGCGATACTTATACGCTCAAGTTCCGCCGAATCCAGAAGGTCGAACTTACCAAGGAAACCTTTCAGGACAATCCGAAAACGCTTGAAATGCTGCGCAAGCGCGTGCGACTCGGATCCGCGATTTTTGGTCCGCAAGACCCGAAAGCCGAAGACGTGGAAATCGTGTTCAGTAGCCATGTGCAGTGCTATCTTGAAGAAAAGCCATTCCAACGTTCGATGAAAGTGGAAAAGATGTATGATGGCCGCCTACTGGTCACGATGAAGGCGCTCAACGACGAACTCCTGTTCCGCTGGGTGCTCTCGTACGCCGATTGCGCCGAAGTCATCAAGCCCGTTGCCCTCCGCAACAAACTCCGCGAATTCTCGTATTACCTCGACAGCACCTACCGCCGAAACCCCTGGCGTTAAAGAGCCAAACGTCATTCTGGAGCCTCGCAGAGGCGACGGAATCCAGAATCACATTATTCGTCGCCAATAGCATTCAATTTGACATGCCCCGCCACCCCAGAGCCACATAGTGGCGATAGGACCTGGCGGGCATCTATTTTGCGCCTCTAAGCACGACATTATTTGTCGCAGTAAAAACCTATTTTGATAATAAATCGAAATAAGGAGCAAAAATATGAAAAAAGGATATTTTAAGGACGTTTTTAAATCCCTGCAAAAGAATACTGAAAAGAAGTCTTTGGGCATCAATTTTGTAACTCTCAAAGGCTATGAATACTGGATTCGTATGCTGAGGATTTCCAAAAACTATCCCGATGCAGACGACAGCATCGGCATATTCCCTATAGAAAACGCTTCCCGAATTTTGAGGGGGATTACAACGCATTTTGAACTCCTGAACAAGGCAGAAGACAGACTGCCCAAAACCAAAGACCCAAAATCACGTTCTCCACGAAATAAAATCGACGAATGCTTTTACGGGATCGAAGAAGATGAAGGTAAATCGGAATCCTATCGAGAGCGCAAAAGAGCCATCGGCAAAATTCGCGACACTATCAAGAATAGCAGCTCCAGCGAAGATATAAAACATGTCACACACTGCACTCTTGTTGGCGAAGATATCTTCAACGGCCCAGCCAAAAAGATTTTTTACGAGGGTATCATCAAGGAACTCATGGACCTTCTCAAGCATCAAAAGAACATCTACGATCCATACTTAAAGCGTCTTGACATTGTGCAGAAAGCGTTCAACCTAGACTCCGTCGAAATGGAAATCTTGATATTCTCGTGGATTTTCTTTAAGAAGGACATTTGCGACCCCCTTCGCGACATGATTGGTTCGCGAAGATTCGGAGATTGCGTTTTTGTCGATGTATTCGCATCCATTTATCCTGAACTGGATATAGAAAAGGCGTGTTCCAACAAGTCATCGCTCAAGCGGATGGGACTTGTCGATAACGATCTGGAAATTTCAAAGAGAATCGGACTGTTTCTAGATGGGGTCTCGGGAAACGACCTTGATTCACTCTATTTCAAGATTTATGACGGCAATAG
>LVAE01000078.1 GCA_001603905.1 Fibrobacterales bacterium Fibro_02 | reverse complement strand
GTTGCGCAATGAATATAGTAGCTTATGCTACCCTCTTATTAAACTCCTGCATGGTCCAGAATATAGTAGCTTATGCTACCCTCTTATTAAACTCCTGCATGGTCCAAACCTTTTTTTCGAATCGAAATATAATAGACATCATATTTATTCTCAATGCATTGAATTGAATCTATATGCATTTTCGAAAGTACATCATTTCTTGCATACTCAATATTCACCCCCCCACACGCTTCCACAATTCCAATACAATTTGCAATATCCACATCTGGCCAACATCCCACAATCAAAGGCAGGGTATCATTCGTAGAATTTTCTGACACATCCAAAGACAACCGAGTCGTATCATTTACAGGTATCGCATTATAAAATCCATACAAAACACTATCCAAATACGCCTTGCGAACATCTGAATCCGATTTAAAAAGAATCAAGTCCTTGCCAAGATGTCTCCCCACTTCATATCTTACTATTCCACTCTGGTCCAAAATTTCACGCTCCTTCAAAGAAAGCGGAACATCCTTGAATAACCAAAACCGCCCTGCAGGTACAATTCCCGAAGCATCTCCAGAATACCGTTCAACAACCATATTGACGCCTCTTTCGCTCCACAAAACGACATCCGCATTGACCTTCCCATTCAGCGGGTCATAGCCCCACATTAAATTATGGTAATCATCGTAAACCGGCATAAAGTAATTACGTTCAACCACATTCTCGTTATGCTGATAAGACCAATCCTGACTAGAATTCAATTCAACCAAATATTCATCTCTATATATTCGGAAATGAATCTCTACAGAATCCCCCGAATATAGCATTGCGTTCACTTTTAGTTTTACAATGGAAGTTTCGTCTAACGAAGTAATACTTGCAACAACAGGATAAAGCCATGTTGAGTAATCAACAGTTGCAGAAAGCAATTCTCCCTTTGCATAATAACGAATTTCGGGATTAAATATGATATCAGACGACGTATTTTTTAAGGTTAATCGATATTCTATCCAATTCCACTCTGTACGATAACGTTCACTCATCAGTTGAACTGATGGAATAGTGGCAAAAGCAATTTTTGTACAAAACAAAAAGAAGAATACAATATATTTACGTTTTTTCAAAACATACCTTTTTATTCAACGTTTTTTTCATCTTTTACACAACGAACTGCGTAATACTCTTTCTTAGAAGCATTAATCAAATCTCTCACTTCAGATTCTAATACCACGCGATATCCATAATTATCAACAATTCCATATGCAAAATTTTCTTCCTCAGCAAGCCAAAAAACAGTTTCCTTTATTCGCAATTGTTCTTCACAAAACACATCATCACAAATCTCATTTTCTTCAAAAAAAACATCATCACAAGCCCAAAACATGTCTATAGAAGTTCGCGCAGGAATCAACTTACGATAATCACTGTATGTAGGAAGACGCCATCCTTCTGGACAAACTCCCCGAATATTTCCCTTACTATCGCATTTTACCCATTCATCTGCTGTTTCATAATAACCGCATCCCCTCGTTTTATCCGAAAAAATGGCTGCACTATCCATCATCGCGGACCATAGATAAAGTCGTCCATACTCGTCACATCCTGTTGACCAATTACCAAGGCACCGACTCGAAGAATCCAAGTCTGCGGTCGGTTGCAGATAAGCATAGTTCAAATTTTTTGCCATCCAAGTAACTTCACCACCTATAGTCACAGTTCTATATGTTTGCCCATCCCGTTCGTCAACCATTTCATCACAAACGATTGTAATTCTAGACGAGGAAGACGAGCTATATAAATAGCAGGCAGGTCCAGTACAACCTTGCGACATCGAAGAAGAACTCCATTCCGTATCCTCACTGGATGAAGATTCCTCCGCCGACGAGGAGACTTGCAAACTTGAGGACGATTCCTCTAAAACAATTTCGGAACTTAAATAAGCAACAGGTTCAGCTGAATCCGAGGACTCAACGAACGGATCTATTTCTGGACTGCTGGAATACGAAACATCGCCGGGGCTAGGCTTAGCCTCGTTCACGGACTCGTTGCCGCATCCGGCAAGAAGAAGCAATATTGCAAAGAGCAACCGTATCATTTCTACTTCACCTTGTTTATGCTCTGCAACTTTATTCCACCAAATTCAACGTTATGATCCTGCTTGTAAATAACATATACAGGCTCCTTATTATTGGAAGCTGATAATGCCAGGGATCCAGCTAGTGTCAAAGACAACGGACTTGCATTAAATTCATCCTCTATCAAGAATATTTTCAAATAGGAGCTGTATGTTGCACTACCTGGATAAGTATAAGTTCTCAACGCACTCGATAACAAAACATTACAGGTTGAATCAGCCCCTAAATTTAAGAACATTACATTCTTTCCATTACTCACATCAAAACCCAAACCGCAAACATAGCCTGTTTGCGTACACGACCCCGCAGGCATACCTAGATCGTTTTGCGTATAACAAGTCTCTGTTGAAAAAGCAGACGAGACGCAAATTGCGGCAATAAAGAGTATAATCTTTTTCATTTTAAACTTTTCCCTTCTTTTGAACAAATATAAATGTATATCCTAATATAATTTTTTTCAATCATTCATTTATTTTTCTTTTCCCCAAACGAAGAAAACAGCAAACTTAAATATGTAACAAACTCGTTCACAGACTCATTGTCGCTCCCTGCAACTTTATTCCACCGGATTCAACCGAGGCGCAAGACCACCACTCCCTGAATTCCGAATTCTGAATTTCGAAATCTGAATTTTCTCTAGAATTTCACATTCATCAAGATGCCGCTGCCGTCCTCGTAGAATTCAGGCACAAATTCCATTCGTTCGGTAAAGGACTTTGAAGAAGTGGCACGGTAGACGCGGATGGTATTCAGCATCGAGACCACGCGGTTCAGGAGGAGCGCACCGACCGACACCTGGAACACGATGCGGCTCACGCGGTAATGACGCAGGCGGCTCTTGTATTCGTCGATATGTTCGGTCGTCTCGGGATTGTCGCTGGACCCCCAGTCCCACTGGATATTCGCATTCAGGTCTTCGTCGATTTTCTTGCCGGCGCGCAACTGCGCTTGGTTGTAGTCCTCGTCCATGTCAGGCGACGAGTTCTGCCCCGCGACACCCCCACGGCTGCGGTAATCGCCAACCGTATTGAGCATGTCCACATCCCGGCTACTCGAGGTGAGCCCCGCATGACGCACCGCATAATTGTGCGCCGAAGTAATGTAGCGTTCACCAATGGCGTACGAACCGATAGCGGTAAACCAGAGGGCAATGTCCGTCCACACGAAAGGCCGCACAAACTGCCGCTCGCCCAGGTAAAGTTCACCCATACCCGGCAACAGGGCAGAGGCGCCCATGCCCAAGTACCATTTTTTCTCGGAATTCTTGCTCACGCTTTCATCGACCGAAACCACCACCTGCGAAAAGGCGGACGCCACGGCAAACAGGAGCACTACAAGGAACTTCATCAGAATCCCCAACTAGCCTGCACGTTCACGCCGAAGCCGTCCACAAAGGACACTCCGCTATCGAAATGCAAATGATCGTACCAAGACAGGTCTTCTTCGTAGAGCGTCTTGTTATGCGCGTTCGCCGTAAACAGGGCGTCCACGGCCGAAACGATATGGTTCAGAATCAGGCCGCCAAAGAACCACGCCTGCATGTCGGCATAATCGTTCGCCTTGCTGCGCAGCGAACGGTATTCCTTCTGGCGAGCGGACTTGCCCAGACCCACCGTCGCAGAATTCGGATCTTCCAGATCGAGTGCCGTCGCAACAGCAGGATCTTCGACATCGTCCCAACCCAGCACATACGCATTGTCGGCAATCAGCTGGTAAACTTCGGAGGCATTATCCATCTTGACCGTCTTCATTTCTTCGCCGAGGGTTTTCGGGTCCGCCACAAAATCATTCACGTAGTCCACGTCATTGTGATACAGCTTGTCGCGATCATAGCAGCCGTGGCGTGTCGCATCGCCGAAGATTCCTTCGCAGAACGACTCGCGAGACCCCAGGTAACGGCGACGGAATTCCGATTCGTAGTTCAGGCCATCGGCATTGTACAGGTCGCGCATCTCGCTTTCATAGCGACCGATGGAGTAATGCTTCTTCGCAAAGTCCTTGTACTTGTCCACCTGCTTGTCGTACTTGTACACCGAGTAATAATACCAGCTTCCCCACAGGGCTGCTTCGAGTGCCAGGTAGACCACCCCACGGGCGTACGTGAACGTGGAACCGCCCACATAAAGCTGACCCGAGCCCGGAATCACGAGCGAGAGGAACATCGCCTTGCGCGGGCTCTTGTAACGGCCCCTCATTTCATCGATGCCGTTCACCTTGGACACCTTGACGGGGCCAAGCAACTCGCGGCGACTCATGCTACTGGAGGAAGGCGCTTCTGCGACGACCGAGGAACTGGAAAGGGCGGCAAGCGAATCGCGCTTTTTAGCCTCTTCAATCGCCGCATTGATAGCGGCTTGCTTCTGGGCTGCATAATCTACGACCGCCGAATCGGCTGTCGAGGCCGAATCAACCACCGCAGAATCGGAGACAGCAGCCAGAGCCGTATCGGCACCGGCGACAGAGGAATCGGGTTCCGCGCCGCTCGACAACCCTTCGGTAGATTCAGGGACATTTGCGCTGCTGGAGCTTGCAACAGAGGAACTGCTCACGACACTGCTGGAGCTAACGGCCTTAATGCTACTGGAGCTAGCCACCTTGGCGCTACTGGAGCTAGCGGCTTTAGCGCTGCTGGAAACTGGCGCCGGTGCTGCAGGGGCGACCGCGGCACTTGAAACCGGAGCGGGGGCAACACTACTAGAAGACGCAACCGCGGCAGAGGACTGCTCGGCAGCCTCGGCTTCCGCCTCAAATTCTGCAAAAAGGTCACGCGGCTGAGCAAAGGACTGCACCGCCAAAAGACTTGCCACACAGGCTATAAAAGAAAACTTGCGCATACAACGATAAAATAGAAAAAACACTAAAAAAGAACCGCCCCCGAAGGAGCGGTCCGAAAGATTTCTAGTGATTTAGAAAGGGTTTAAGCCGGAACTTAAGCCTTCTCTGCAACCACCCAAACCTTGACCTGAGCTTCAACGTCGCTGAAGACCTTGATCGTCACGGTGTAAACACCGAGCTGCTTGATCGGTTCTTCGAGAGCAACCTGAGCACGGGTAACCTTAACGCCCTGCTTGGTGATGGCGTCAGCGATGTCGGCAGCGGTCACAGAACCGTACAGACGTTCGCCTTCCACAACGCGGCGTTCGAGGTTGACAGAAACCTGAGAAAGCTTGGCAGCCACGTCACCAGCGGCAGCGAGTTCCTTCTGGAACTGAGCTTCAACAGCAGCGCGGTTGTTTTCGATTTCGAGCTTGGCTTCCTTAGTTGCGCGAACAGCGAGCTTACGCGGGAAGAGGTAGTTACGGGCATAGCCGTCCTTAACCTTCACGACGTCAAGCATCTTGCC
>LVAE01000077.1 GCA_001603905.1 Fibrobacterales bacterium Fibro_02 | reverse complement strand
TGGATGTACTTGATACCTGTACCCACGAGAATCGGGTCGGCCATGTCGTGCACGCGGGCGGTGCCGTTTTCCTTGACAATGAGGATCTTGTCCTTTTCACCGAATTCGCCGATGCGGTCGCCCTTCTTCTGGGTGCTGATGATGCCGGCGAGGGCGTCAAAGTAGAGAACGCGGGCGCCCAAGGTGCTAACACCCTTGCGGACGCGCTTGATGCTCTTGACCGGGTACTTGGTCACAATGTTACCCATGGCGCCACGGCCCTTCACGTCGATGGTGCTGAAATCCACCTCGAAGTTGAGTTTGGTGCGCGGACGCGGCTTGAGCGTGACTTCCACGACTTCGGCTTCGCCGTTCAGGTTGCTCGACATGTACAGAATCTTGCTGCCGGGCGTGCCCTTACCCATAAAGTAATCCTTGTCGCGGGTGACGCCACCCACGTTGAATCGCTTGATGTAGTAGGCGCCGTCCTTGCCGTCCTGGTGAATCACGTTGTAAATGTGGCGGTCGTCGTCCTTCTTGAACTTTTCCACGAGCAAGATGTTCTTGCCCACGAAGTCCTTGTCGCTGACCTTCACGACCTTGAAGCTGCCATCGGCCTTGAACACGATGAGGTCGTCGTATTCGGACACGTCGAAGAGGTATTCTTCCTTCTTCATGCCGGTGCCCACGAAGCCTTCCTTGCGGTTCACGTAGAGCTTCTGGTTGGCGAGAGCCACATGCACGGCTTCGACCTTGCCGAATTCCGCAATCTGAGTGCGGCGTTCCTTGCCTTCGCCGTACTTCTTGAGGATGTTCTTGAAGTGGTCGATGGTGTAGTCGGTGATGTGTTCCTGGTTGTACTTGCAGGTCGCGATGCTTTCTTCGAGTTCGCGCAGAAGCTGGTCGGCCTTTTCACGGTCGTAATGGCTGATGCGACGAATCGGAATTTCAATGAGCTTTCCGATTTCTTCGTCGGTGATTTCCTTGCGGTGCAGTCGCTTCACATAAGGCATAAGGCCTTCGCGCACGAAGTTGATAATCTGTTCGCGGTCCTTTGCCTTCTTGATGACCTCGTAGACTTCCTTTTCGATGAAGATCTTTTCGAGGGTGGTCATGTGCCACTTGTCTTCGAGGTGCTTGAGCTCGTTGGCGAGTTCCCATTCCAGGAGCTTGACCGTGTGCTCCGTGTTCATGCGGAGAATATCGGAGACGCCGAGGAATTTCGGGTGCTTGTCCACAATCACGCAGGTGCAGGGGGAGATGGACTTTTCGCAGTCGGTAAAGGTATAGAGCGCATCGATGGCGACCTGCGGGTCGGTGCCCGGCTGCAGGTGCACGAGGATTTCGACTTCTTTACTGGTGTTGTCGTCCACGTGTTTGATCTTGATTTTACCCTTGTCGTTTGCCTTCACGATGCTTTCGATCAGGCTTACGGTGGTGGTGCCGTAGGGGATTTCGCGGATGGCGAGCGTCTTGTTGTCGACCTTTTCGATCTTCGCGCGCACGCGGACCTTGCCGCCGCGCTGGCCGTCGTTGTAGTCGCTCACATCGATGATGCCGCCGGTAAAGAAATCCGGGTACAGCGTAAATTTTTTGCCCTTCAGAATCGCGATGCTTGCTTCGCAGAGTTCGCGGAAGTTGTGGGGGAGGATCGAGGTGGAAAGACCCACGGCAATGCCGTCTACGCCCTGGGCGAGCAGGAGCGGGAACTTGACCGGAAGGGTCACCGGTTCCTGGCTGCGACCGTCGTAGCTCGGAATCCATTCGGTGGTTTCGGGGTTGAATACGACGTCGATTGCGAACGGCGTGAGGCGGCCTTCAATATAACGCGGTGCTGCGGCGCGGTCACCGGTGAAGGGGTTGCCCCAGTTACCCTGGGTGTCAATCAGCAGATTCTTTTGACCGAGGCCCACGAGGGCTTCGCCAATGGAGGCGTCGCCGTGCGGGTGGTAGGCCATGGTTCGACCGACGATGGTGGCCACCTTCTGGTAGCGGCCGTCGTGGTTTTCGAAAAGGGAATGCAGAATGCGGCGCTGCACCGGCTTAAGTCCGTCTTCGTAGTACGGAACGGCGCGGTCCAAAATCACATAGCTGGCGTAGTCCAGGAACCACCCGTCGTAGAGTTTTTCAAGGTGGTTCACGTTCGAAAGTCCAAGGGTCGAATCTTTAATTTCTTCGCTCATTTTTTACTCTAACTAAACTCTATGGATTGCTTTGTCGCCTAAGGCTCCTCGCAATGACATTTTTGCTTTAAATTCAACTTACGGACACAATGTAGTAAAAAATCCTGTCGAAAAAATGACACTACTGCACAAAGGTGCAAAAAATCCCCCGGCAGGTGCCGGAGGATTCAGACTGAAGTATCTATCTTCTGGATTAGAAGCTGAATACAGTTTCAACACCGAACTTGAGGTTCAGATCTTCGCCGTAGTCTGTGGTGGAAACCCAGGCTGCGTGACCGTCTTTTTCCCAGTCGTTACCCATGGGGAGGATGGCCATGGCAAAGCCCGTGACATCGAGACCGTCGACCGGAGAGAAGTAGATGCGGGTACCGAAGTTGAGGGTGCCGAGGTCGGTGTCGTCGTCAAGAGAGTTTGTATGCAATTCGCCGAGGAGGCCGATGGTGACGGCGTCGGTCAGCTTGATGTCGCCTTCACCGTAGGCGAACATGTATTCGGGAAGTTCGTTATCGTGAACGGTCGGATTCTTGTCATCGAGCAGGGCGTAGAAGAAACCGCCCTTGATGTTCACGTTAGCAACCTTGAAGGAAGGT
Organism: Fibrobacterales bacterium Fibro_02; assembly: GCA_001603905.1. Classification (GTDB taxonomy): domain Bacteria; phylum Fibrobacterota; class Fibrobacteria; order Fibrobacterales; family Fibrobacteraceae; genus Fibrobacter. The sequence goes on along the minus strand of LVAE01000077.1, from coordinate 12,262 downwards.
TCTGCCAAGAAGGCGTGAGTGGCCTTCGGATCGTCTTCGGTCAGGCGGTCGGCATGCAAACCGTAAACGGCGTGGATGGCGAACGGGCCAAATTCGAGGGCTGCTTCCAAACCGGCATGCAGTTCGTTAGCCTTGGCTTCCTGCCAGCTCTTGTAGTGTGCGAACGGACGCAGGGACTGGCCGGCATAGTCAAACTGGTAAGCGACATGAGCATCGTAGCTCTTGCCCGTGCTGGCGTAGCAGTTGGGAACCGGATTGCCATCTTCGTCAACGGTGTTGTTGCAGACGGTGTAGAAGTCGTTGTTGCCACGACCAAAGCCCAAGCCGAGCTGCAGACCATAGAGGTCGAGTTCAAGACCGCGAATGTCGTGTTCCTTCATACCGGCGGCATTGTCTGCGGGGTCATCGTAGTCGTAGTAGTTGAATGCGCCTTCCGCATGGGTTAGGTCACCGAACTTGAGTGTGAAGTTTTCACCTTCGGTGTACTGGACGTAGGCACCGTTGTAGACGGCTCCCGGACTGGTATTGTCGCCGTCAGCTTCGAGTTCTACGAAGGCAGACCACTTTTCATTGAACTTGACTTCGAAGTCAACGTCGAGAGTAGACCAGTAGTCGTGGGTCAGTTCCTTCTTCTTGTCATTTTTCCAGTAGCCATAGGCGTCGAATTCGGCGGCACCGGAAATCTTGAATTCCATAGCCTTCTTGGCTTCGGGGGCTTCGTCGGCCTTGGTGATGTTCAGGCGGTCAACGAAAGAACCTTCGCTAGCTTCAGACTTGTTTTCTTCAGCCTTGGCCTGTTCAGCGGCCTTGGCTTCTTCGGCCTTCTTGGCTTCTTCGGCCTTCTTGGCTTCTTCAGCCTTCTTAGCCTCTTCGGCCTTCTTAGCCTCTTCGGCCTTCTTGGCTTCTTCGGCCTTCTTGGCTTCTTCAGCCTTCTTAGCCTCTTCGGCAGCCTTCGCTTCTTCAGCCTTCTTGGCTTCTTCGGCGGCTACGGCCTGCTGGTCGGCGGCCGGTGCTGCGTTCTGTGCGGCAGGCTGGGCGGCGTCAGCCTTGGGGGCTTCGGCAGCGGGTTGAGCAGCGGGTGCTGCGGCCGGGGCGGCTGCATTTGCAGGAGCGGCCTGGGCAAAGGCGCCAGCGGCGGCGAGGCCGAGCACGATTGCGGAAAGTTTCATGGATTTCATTTTTACTCCTTTAAGCGGATTGGTTAGTAATTCGGCTAAAATATAGTTAGTTATCTCGTTCTTGGTGAAAAAAGTTTACAAAATGCTTTTTCAGATTCTGTATTGGCGAAATTGAGCGAAAAATGCGCTTTTGGAAGGTCGGGACGGTTCCTTTTTATGTATTTTCGGGGTATGAAAATTGCTTTTTCTGTTCTTTTTTTATTCGTTGCGCTTGCCTTTGCCCTTCCGCAGACGGGGGTGTTTGTTGATGTTCGTGACGGTCACGAGTATCGCACAGTAGTCATTGGTTCCAAGACCTGGATGGCCGAAAATCTGGATTACAAGACGAAGGAATCGGAGTGTTACGACGGCAAAACCGAAAATTGCAAGAAGTACGGTCGACTCTATACATTCGAGGCTGCCCGCAAGGCATGCCCGGTTGGTTGGCATTTGCCTGAAAACGATGAATGGATCCGCTTTAAGAACTTTATCGAAAATAGCGACGGCAAGGAGGCTGCATGGATGAGCCTAAAATCGCGCGACAAGTGGGACGGTTCTGACCGTTACGGCTTTGATGTCGTTCCTGCAGGGCGTGCGACCGATGAATTTGTTGGTATGGGCGAGTCGGCGCACTTTTGGAGTTCTACCGAAGAAGATGGCGATGCCTATGGTTGGCACCTGATGCCACCCGGAGATTTCGCCCGTGACATAGACCCCGCAACGAACATGTATTCCGTTCGCTGCTTAAGAAACTGATTGCTTGTATTGATATAGCAGAAATTGTCTCTGTCAAGCCAAATTGTAAAAAATGGCAAGCAAACTTTTTGGAGTTTGTTTGCCACTCGAAAAAGATGCTTTATTTTTTTATTCGCCAGTAAATACCGGTCGGACAGAAAAGCCGAACCAATCTTTGTTATAACTTGTATAAGAGATAACCTGGATCGCTGCAGTAAAACTATAGTTGTACATAGATAACATGTACTGAGAAGTATAAACACTTTTGTTATCAAAGGTTGTGTCATTATACATGCCCGCAGAAGGCAGGGCGATTTCCGTCTTGTGGACGGGGTCGATTGCGTTTATGCAGATGGTGTGGTGGTCAATGATGGTTTCTTTCTTTTCTCCGTTATACAAGTATTGATAAAGACCGCTTATTTCTTTATATCGCGGTAGTCTCCATTTTCCTCCCAGCTTGGCACGGGCTATGTCGTAGGCGTCGCTGCCGGCAATGTCGATAGAACTACTCAAATTCATTGAGGTCAAGTAGAAGTAGCCACTGGTATCCCCAAAGACGAATAGGTCCAGTGTATCAGCTTCGATATCGTAGTACATTTCGTTGTGGTACTTGACGCGAGCTCCCTTTGAAATGATCCCGGGTGACGCAGGGACTACGCCCTCGTAGTTGCCTTCGCCTTTCTTGACCAGAAGCAGGTTTGCTTTGGCGAAATAGATTGGTTTTACGCTGACAATGTTCTTGTCGCTGTCGAAGGTGGTGTCGTTCGCCCCGATATAGACTCCATCGATTCCCTTTTCAGTGGCGGTCAGGGGGTAGAGAGCTTCGTTTAGGCAGACTTTCTTGAGGGTGTCGTAGGCGGTGCCGCCGCATTCCACCTTGACTGTCCCCCCGTCACAGGTCGCGACATCCGGGTTATATTCGGATTCGCCGCAAAGTCTGTAGATTGCGGATTTGTATGTACGCCTGCTCCGGAAGCAGAAGGCGGTATCGGTTGTGAATTTTTTGGAATTGCAGGTTAGGGTGTCCGGTGCAGGTGCCATCAGTACCGAGGACGAGTGTGCTTCTTCAGAACTGGAAGAAGATGGTTCTTCTTTGACGGAAGAACTTTCTGGGTTTACAGAAGACGAGGACTCTTTCTGCTTTTCGGATGAGGATGAATTCTCCGACTTTACGGAAGATGAACTTTTTACCGAAGAATCTTTTTGGCTGGATGAGGAATCTTTTGCCTTGTCGTTCGAAACATCTTCGTCTTTGCCGGACGAAGAGCTATTGCCCATGTTGTTCGAAATATGTTCGTCCTTGTCGGACGTCGAGGACCATACGACGCGCGTGGAATCCCCGCAGGTGATTCTCACACCTGCATTCCCGGACGTGTTGACAGTGTCTTTTATGTGGCAGGATCCCTGTTCGGTTTCTTCGTCATAGATGGTTTCAATGGAATTTCCGTTGCAAATAATGTCGAAGCCGTCTGCGGATTCCTTGACGATGCAGCCGGAGTCAACTTGGCTCGTATCTTTAGGGGGCGTGATTTCGGCAGTGTTGGACGAGTCGTTTTTTGATGCGCTTGTGGAGGAGTCGTCCCCGCAGGCGACGAAAAAGAACAGGGCGCAGGTCCCGGCCAAGAGAGCGATTTTTTTCATATGGCGGTCTCCTAAGAAAATTTTTCCTTGTAAAAATAAATCAAAGAGGTGAAGTGTGTCAAGTAAAAAAGAATGGTGACCATATCGCAATCTTCTCGAAATAACTACTCAATCGTCCAAAAAAGACTGGATAGAGTAGATAAAATGGTTCTGTTAGACAAAACTGTATTTTTGCGTGGCGGTGGTCGCTATGACCGCTTGCTCCGAATCCTCTAGTTCCGGCGGGGGAGCGACGCAGCCTTGTGCTGATGCATCTTGCGCTAATTTGCCACAGAATCCGAATGATCCTTTTGATAATTCGCAAGCTTCAAATGCTTCGAAATGTGATTTGGCAACCCAGAAACTTCCTGCATCTTCTCTCGCTTGGCAGCCGACCTTTGGCGGTGGATGCGAAGTCAGTCAACAGATTGCTTTGGATGAATTGCAGATGTTTGATACATTGCTAATTGCAGCGGGGTATGAAAAGAAAGAACTTACTCAAGGTTCTTATCGATATACGTTGGAAACTCCTAATGTTGAAACGGCAACATCTATCAACGATACTTTGGAGTTTACTTATATGCAGGGAACTTTTGCGGGCTTTTTACGATTGGCGACAAATCCGATTGATAAAGTGACGATGAAGAAAATTCTTGTAAAACAAGCATGCCCGTCACTTATTCCTGAGATTGTATTTGAAAAAGATGTGTGTGTTTCTGTTGATTATAATGGCGAAATTGCTCCAGAAAGTTTTCTTGCTTTAAAAGATGCTGCGTCGATTTTGAGTGATCTGAAAAACTATGGCTGGATGTGCGATATACAAAATGGCATGCTTTACACCTGTAGTGTCAATCATAATGGAAATCTGTATTCATTGCAGTATATTTATCAAACGGATACCGTTTATGGTCCCGATGGATCGGCTCCTTTAAGTGTTACACGTATTACTCATTTTAATTTTCAAGTGAGTATATGATGGTTGTCTAAAGCGAGGGAATGTTGAGGGGTGGCCTCGCCTAGGAATCTGGCTCCTAACCCCCAAAGAGTTGTACCGACTAGATTCTTAAAGCGATACCGCCGCTCATAAAGCCGCGGTAGCCTGCGCCCATTTCTGCATATACACTTACATACGAGAAAGGGAATTCTAGACCGACAGGCGTCAACTGGACAGAAGGCAACCCAACTCGTTCTAACCCGCCGTCAAATTCAAGCAAGGCTCCGACGCCCACACGACTGTATGGCCTGAAATGGTCGAAAAGAGTAAACCAGTTGAACTTACCCTCAACTGCGACATGGACCAGGTGGTGGTCCAGGAAATCGCCTGCCTTACAGTACATTTCTTGGTCCGTGCCTTCGCAGATACTTTCATAGGAACTGTAGTATTCGTAAGAGGCGGCCAGGCCCGCTTCGATATGAGGGGTGAAAATGTAACGGGCACCAAGGCTTGCAACCGCATAATTTGATTCGTAATCGATTTCGTCGGGTGCGTCGCATTTCCCATTATTGCAATAATCAAATTCGTCCATAGCCCCACCAAGAACGGTAAGGCTGGAGTAGGTCGCAAAACCGCCACCCACATCGATGACAAAGTGTTCCTGGGGTTTCGCTTCTTCGGCAAATACGGTAAGGAATAGTCCCAAAAGGGATGCCAGTGCAAACTTTATCTTTTTCATAATCCGTAAATATACAAAATGCACTTGTATGAATATTTAAATGAATGTGATACAGGGGTTTTAGGGGGCAGAGCCCCTTAGGCGAAGGGGTAGCGGTAGACACGGCGAATGCCTGGCCGCAAAGCGAACATTCGTCGGCCAAAGGCCGACCTTTGGTCACTTGGCCTTTAGGCCTTAGTGAACATGGCCACCTTTAGGTGGTGCCATGTGAGCGTGCGGAGCAGGCAGAGCTGTGGCTAAAGCGAGGGGGACGCTTCCCCCTTTAAACAATCTATTTCTCCACCACGTTCCCGAGGATGTGGTGGATTTTTTTGACGCCGTCGAATGCCGAGGGGTTGCTGATGTAGTAGAAGATTTGTTCTACGAGCGCGTCAGTGTTGAAATCGTAAGAGGGAATGCGCAAGAGGTAGCTTTCCATGGAGTTGTCGAAGGCGATGTAGGTGGGCCCGATGTTTGGCTCGGGGATTTCCATATTGTTCTCTTCGGCCATTTCCATGAAGATTCCTGCGACTTCGTCGTTCACACAAATCCAGGGCATGTTGTTGCCGTTTTTAGACTGGAATTCGAGGGCGCGTTCGGCGAGCGCCTTGAGCTTGTCCTTTTCGAGGGTGCGTGCCATGATTTCCACGGAGAGCTTTTCGACTCTCTTGCGGGCAATTTGTTTGTAATCCCAGGGGCTTGCGAATTCCGCGTCCACGTAGGGGTGTACGACCAGGCCCGATTCTTCAAGGCCGGTAAGGCGGTCCTTGGACCAGGAACTGTTGTGGTACGGCGAAAAATATCCGACTTCGGTCACGCCGAGGCCGAGCAGGTAGCGGCCGATTTCTTTGCCGGGATTCTTGCCGAAGGTGGAGTTGAAGAATATCCAGTTGTCCTTGCGCAAGAAGCTGCGGGGGACGGCGTCAATGGGGTGTTCCCACCATACGGCCACGGGGAACTTGGCGTCGGCAAAAAATGTCAGGAGCGGCCTGAAGTTCTGCACTAAGAGCGTCGAAAGTACGGCACCCACGGCGTTCGGGTGTTCCGAGAGTTTGCAGGGCTTGCCGCTTCGGTCGATGAGCTTGCCCGAGGCATCGTCAATGCCGAACAGGGTGAGCTTGTAATGGTTTTTACCTGCGGTCTTGTAAATCAGTCGCAAGAAGTCCAGTTCGCGTTCACTTTCGGCGCTGAATCCGCCCCAGCTGTTGCATCGGGTCACGAAGATGAGCTCGCTGAGTGGCGCGTCGTCCTTCTTTTGCTGCTTGCGGTAGAAAAGGTACTGACGGCCCTCCTTTTTCAGGATGTTGCGGGCGACCTTTTCTTCAAGGAACTTGCGGAGCGTACCCTGCGACACGTTGTAGCGGGCGGAGAGTTCCTTGGAAAGCGGAAGCGGCTGCGAAGGCTTCAGGTAGCCTTGCGCAAAGTCGCGTTCGAAAGCCTTGGCGAGTTTTTCGGAGACAGTCTCGTGAATGTAGGGGACCTTGGTCCGTAGGGGAGACGTGCCCCAAAAGCAGCCCTTTCCCTGGATCTTGCAAATTTTTCCAACGGATTCCAGCTCGGCGAGCGCCGCCTGCACCGTGCCCGATGATACTCCGAAGCTCTTGATCATGGATCGCACCGACGGGAGTCGGTCGCCCTCGGCGAGGTTCATATCGAGCAAAGCCTTGATAATCCGCTGTTTCATGTTGGAAAAGTAATAAATTTACGGCGAATTTGCGGTCTGTGTGAGCCAAAAGCGGCTCGGCGAAAGCGAGCCGTGTTGGCGAGAGCGCGAGCCAATGGGAAGAACCGACTTATTAGCAGCTCGCGCGGTCTGTAAACAAAAGACCCGCACAGGGGAGGTTCCTATGCGGGCCGGGGTTGTTTGGGGTTGGATGAATTTCTAGAAATTAAAGTCTACCTGGTAGTTGGCCTTGTTGTTCGGGTTCACGCGAGCGCCCTTGGCGTTGACCGTGCCACGAATATCCTTGTTCTGGAGCTTTACGCGAGTCGGGAGGATTCCGGTCGGGTCGGCAGAAGAACTGGAAGACACGAATGGGTTGTTTTCCTGGCTGCTAGAGCTAGGCGGGTTAAATTGTTCGCTGCTAGAAGACTGCTGCGAAGATCCGTTGAGCATGGCATCCCCTTCGGGATCTTGAGGGACCTGGCCATTGAAACTTTCCTGGCCTTTCTTGGTCAAGGCGATGATGACCATGCCGTCTTTTGCATAGATGTTACTCGGGCTGATGTCGACTCGGTTGCCGTCAAAAGTCCAATCGCCCTTGCTCCAGCGGTTTGCGTCGAATGTCTTGAAATCGTCCGTCCATTGAAGTTTGAAGTCGCTTCCGTTGTCGCCCTGTCCCGGCTTGTATTCATAAACCTTGACCCAGTTGATGAACTGGTAAACGGGGAGAATGTTGTCGTTCCATGCGCCTACCCAGCCGGCATCTTCATGAGACCAGAGGTTGAAACGGAGACCCTGCGGTTTTTTGCCGAGGTCTTGAACCTGACTGCAGTAGCTCTGTTGTTGGCCTCCGTTTTCGGCTTTACAACCGTTTTCCTGTCCCTTGACAGTCTTGCGAACGACTTGGCCGTCAAGAGTCCATGCAACATAATCGGGAGTCCATTCCATGCCATAAGTGTGGAAGGACTGGTTCGATGCCGGATTTATGGCGTGGTGTTTTTCACTTGTAATTTTGCGGTTGGGTTGTCCATCACCGGGGCCGTAACCCGTAATGATGTTCGACTGGAAGCTGCTTGGATTCTTGCCCAAAATTTCGATATCCACTTCGACCCAGGGTTCATTGCCACCCAGGTAGGAATCGTTGTGGTAGAGGAACATGGAGCTTACCGTACCAGAGCCGGCGGCCATTTGCATACGGGCTTCAAACTTACCGTACATCCAAGTTTCGTTGGTATAGAGTTCTGCGCCAGAATAGTCTTTTGCCATAGTTGCTACCGCCGCGATTGCGAGTACGGAAAGAGTCGATTTAAGATGCATTATGCCTCCAATTAACACATCCACATTCACCGATTAAGAATTTATAAAGAAAAAAATGACACTGCAATATCTGCAAATGTCATAATGTTATAAGTGTATCGTTTGATTTTTTTTGGAAAGGGGAAAGCCTTCCCCTCGCAAGCATTTTATTGCTTGCTACCCCTTCTGCGGGCACATCCCGCAACGCCCTTTACAGACCGCTCGACTCTATTGCATACTTTGAATTGTGATATCGTCTCGCTCTCGCCACCGCTCCAGCTTAACGCTTGGAGCTTTGTGGCTCACAATAGACCGCTCGACTCTATTGCATACTTTGAATTGTGATATCGTCTCGCTCTCGCCACCGCTCCAGCTTAACGCTTGGAGCTTTGTGGCTCACAATAGACCGCTCGATTCTAGTTACAAGTCGAGCGATTCCTGCATTCCGGATTCGGCGAGTGCTTTTGGAATGCTCTTGTGGAGCATCTCGTAGGCGGTGCGCGTGGCGGTACGGCCACGCGGCGTTCGCGCGAGGAGCCCCTTGCGGATGAGGTAAGGTTCGTAGACTTCTTCGAGGGTGTCCGGCTCCTCGCCGAGCGCGGCCCCGATGGTGCCCAGCCCCACGGGGCCACCGCCGAACTTGTCGATGATCATCGATAAAATCTTGCGGTCCATGTGGTCGAGGCCTTCACCGTCGATTCCAAGCATTTCAAGCGTCTTGCTCGCCGACATCAGGTCGATGACTCCTGTGCCACGTACCTGGGCGACATCCCTGCAGCGTCGGAGGACTCGGTTGGCGATACGCGGCGTTCCGCGGCAGCGGCCGCTTAAGAGTTTTGCGGCATCCTCTTCGAGTCCGATGTTTAAAATCTTGGCGCTACGCATCAGGATGCTCTTAATGTCATTGTCGTCGTAAAGTTCCAGGCGGTACTGGAGACCGAATCGGTCGCGCAGCGGGCCCGTTAGCAACCCGCTTCTTGTTGTTGCGCCCACCAGCGTAAAATGCTTGAGCGGCAGGTTCACGCTCCTAGCTGCAGGTCCAGAATCGAGCATGATATCGAGCCTGAAGTCTTCCATGGCGGGGTAGAGGTATTCTTCGACCACACGGTTCAGTCGATGGATTTCGTCGATAAACAGGATGTCGTTTTCCTGTAAGCTCGTCAAAAGTCCTGCAAGGTCGCTCGCCTTTTCAAGAACGGGACCGCTCGTGATATGGATGTTCACGCCCATTTCTTTGGCGATAATGCCCGCGAGGGTCGTCTTGCCGAGACCCGGAGGACCGCAGAATAGGCAATGGTCCAGTGCGTCGCCACGGTGCTTGGCGGCTTCAATCGCAATCGAAAGGCTCTCCTTAATATTCTTCTGTCCGGTAAACTCGTCAAGGCTAGGCGGTCGGAGTGTGCGTTCAACATCGCTTTCGTCGCCTGTCCTGCGTTCTGGAGAAATAATCCGCTGGTCGTCCATAATCAAGTTCTTCTAGAGATAGCTTCACCCCCTGGGGGGCACGCAATGACATTTAGTCTATTTTTTTATTAAAGATACTTCAAAGCCTCAGGGATAAGGGCTGCCGCATCGGCAGAATCTCCCAAAACTTCTGCCGCCTTCATCACGGCCTTTTCTGCTGCGGGGTCCTTCACGCCGAGGGTATGCAGGGCGAGAACCGCTTCCATCTTGGCTCCCGTGAGTGCACCCATACTTGCGATTCCCGATCCTTCGACACCGCCCAGGGCTTGCAGCATGGCTCCCGCCTTTTCCTTGAGCGAAAGGACCATCTGTTCGCAAGTTTTCTTGCCGAGTCCCTTGATTTTCCCCAAGGCGCTCTTGTTGTCGCTGGCGATCATGTTCAGAAGGTCTGCCGGGGTGCTTCCGCTAAGGATTCGCTGGGCGAGCTTGGGGCCGACCCCGTTCACGTCTAGGAGCATCAGGAATGTGTTTTTTTCGGTCTTTTCGGCAAAACCGAAGAGCGTCATGGAGTCTTCGCGTACAACTAGGTTCGTATACAGTTTCACTTCGTTATTGACCTCGGGGAGTTTCCCTGCCGTATATGCTGAAATATTCACGCCGTAACCTACGCCGTTCACGTCAACGACCACGAAAGTGGGGGACTTTTCAACCAGGATTCCACGAATCTGCTCAATCATGACAAGACCTTTTGCATCAAGTTTTGATTATAAACATCTGTTCACTGCACAAATATATACTATGTAGTGAAGAATGTCAAGACTTTTTTTGTTTTTGAGTCAAATTTTATAGGTTAGGGTCACATGTTTTTGCTTCAGTTTATTTAATACGACCATTAAGTTACGAAATAATTTATATTGGTGCAAAATGGGAGGACAATGATGAATATCCGCAAATGTAAGGTCGAAAAGAACCGGGAATGGTCAGCTTCTACCCAGAAGCGCTTGGCTGCGGCATTGGGTGTTTCGGCGCTCGTTTCGCTGACTGCCTGTGACCCTGTATCGACAAGTGGAAGTGTCACGCCTCCCGACGATAATTCGTCCTCTTCGGAGGGCGCAACTTTGTCCTCTTCGGACCAAGAGACTCATTCTTCTAGTAGTATAGCCCCGGTAAGTGGAGTGTCTTCGGCTTTTGACGAGTTCCCGAAAAGTTCGTCTTCGGTCGAGATTGACACACTGGAAGTGACCGCTGGCGAAATCGTTCCGCCGCTGGAATCATCCAGTTCTTCGGCTAGGCTTGAGCCACCCATGAGTTCCTCGCAGGGTCGTATCGAGTCAAGTGCTGCGACTGCGGGCTTGTCCTCTTCGTTCAGCGACGTGGTTCCGCAATCTAGTTCATCTGAGCCTGAGCCATTGGCCGGCGATCCGGTTGAAATTGCGCCTCCTCTGGCGGACGTTATTGAGAATCAGCCTGTCGAAAAATGAATCTCGTCCTCTCTTTAACGGAACGGTGCAACCTGCGTTGCACCTACTGCTATTACAAGGTAAGCCACGAGGCGCGCAGCCTGGTGATGACGGATGACGTGATGGAGGCGGCAATTCGGCTTGCTTTTGAACGAACTCTGAAGCTTGGCCAGAGGTTTCTGAATATCACTTTCTTTGGCGGCGAGCCGTTACTTTGTATGGGCGCTATCCGCAAGGGCGTGAATTTTGCCAAGAATCTTGTGCGTGAACGGCTTGGCGAGCGCGAAATTCGCTTGCGCTTTGCGGTAAATACGAACGGAACTTTGCTCGATGATTCCGTTGTCGAATTCTTGGAACGGGAAAATTTCCGCATCTATCTTTCTCTCGATGGCCATGAGGCTCATCACGATATCTGTCGCAAGCAGGTCGGTGGAGCGGGTTCCTTTAAGCTGATAGAACCGCATATTCCGACGCTCCGTAAACTCGATACGGTCGTTCTTTCGGTTGTGACCCGTGAAAACATGGACTCGCTTTCGGATGCTGTCCGCTGGATTCAATCCCAGGGGTTCAGGAACATGACGACAGCGGTCGATTTCGACGGCAAGTGGACGGGGGAGGAATTTGATATCCTTGCCCGTGAGTACACGAAATTGGCCGAATTCTGGCTTGAACTTAAAAGGAACAAGACTCCTTTTTACCTGGGCACGATTCAGGACAAGCTAAAATTCCGTTTGACAGGGGCGCGTCACCGTCAAACGAGCTGCCATGTGGCCGAAGGCATAGTCGCCTGCGCCGCGAATGGAAATCTTTTCCCTTGCACGCGTTTTATCAGTAGCAAGAAAGATGCTCCCTACATTATGGGGAACGTCTTTGATGATCCTGTTCAAATTTGGAATGGTGTGGTCGCACGGGATATTCAGAATTTCTTCAATCGCGACAAGGAAGATTGCGAAGGCTGCGCCCTGCGTTTTCGGTGCCACGCACACGAATGTGCCTGCACGTCTTTTTATTCTACGGGGTCCATTCACGGAGTTTCGCCGGAAGTCTGTACGCACGAACGGATGCTCGCCGCCATTTGCGACGATGCTGTTTGTGACAATGCTTTTTTTGACAAGGCTCTCGGCGAAAACTAGAACAGGCTCGGTGGCGGATTGTTGTCGTCGAGGCCGGCCAGGTTGCGGTCGGCATCGGACATTTCGTTCGCTTTATACTGGTGAACTGAACCCAAAAAGTTGGACAGTTTAAAGTTAGGATAAAACAGCATTATGAGTCCGG
>LVAE01000076.1 GCA_001603905.1 Fibrobacterales bacterium Fibro_02 | reverse complement strand
CAGTTGTACGCCTTGAGCGTGTCCTTAATCGCGGCGGGAATCATCTTGTTGCACACCTCGATGAATTTCGCCTTGCGGTCGCCCGTATGTTCCTGCGGCTGCTGTTCCGGCTTCGGGGCTTCCGCCCTTTCCACCGCTTCCTCAATCTTGATTTCCTTTTCGGGGTCGAGTCCCTGTTCCGGCGAAAGCTCCGCGCTCTCATAGGGCATCCCGCCGAACTCCACGGGGAAAGCGAGGCGGAACGCACGCGCAATCGCGACCTTCTCAAGCATGACCCTGGGCTTGCTTTGCCACATGGAATTGCCCTGGTCGTACTCGCTGAAAAATACCTCGCACTTTACGGGAACCTTCCTGTCCTTGCGGAAAACGCGGCAGATGCAGCTCACGTCCCCGTCCTTGGGAACAAGCGCATCCACGCTGTAGTTGCCGTTCTTGCCACTCTTGGTGGACTTTCCCCTGACGAACTCGCCGCGCCATTCTGTCTCGTAGCCGTCGTAGTTGGGGTTCATCTCGGCACGCTTGAGGTACACTTCGTACCCCGTGACGATGCTCATCGTCTTTCCGCCGTCGCGATTGTTGTACGTTACGGCATAAACTTCTTTCTTCCAGGGGTTCAGCCCGAACGCCATGGAAACCGCGAGGAACTGCTTGACCTGGTGGTCGTTGAGACCCGGTGTCGTCGCGGTGAGGTAGTCAAGCAGCAGGGCGTCGTTGACCTGCTGCGGATTGGATTGTGTAGCTATTGCGTTATTCATAGTTGTTGGTTTCCCTTTGTTGTTAGTAGTTGTTCATTTGTTGTCCCTTCGACAGGGTTTTTAGCCTTGCCGCCACGTAGTTCGTGACCGCCCCTTTCCAGTTCATAATCGTCATGCCCTCACGGGTTTTCCCTCCCCTAGAAAGCGTAATCTCCAGCCATTCGCGTCCCAGCGCGTCGTCGAGGTGCTTTTCCGCGCAGAAGTCGTAAAGCTCCTCGGTCGTCGGCAATCGCGGCGGCTGTACTTTCCTAATCTCATGTCCGTGTTTTTCGTGTCCAGCCAGGGCGTTCGCCCTGTTGACCTCGCTCCGCTGCTGGATTCTCTCGCTGGAACATTTCACCATGAACGCCCCGAAACTGTCGCCAGTCCCGTCAACATCCTCAAGTGCATCCATCGAATCCCTCACGTCGGCGATAATCTGTTCATCCGTCATTTTTCGGAAGTGCTTGATAAAGTCACTGAACGAAACCTTAGCCCAATATGGATTCGCCATGTTCAAAAGCCCTAAGTATCAAGGTTGAGGCAATGAGTCCCTGGCTCGCCGGGAAACCCTTTCGCTTGTTCTCGCTGGCCAGCTGCTCCAGGGCCTGCTTCGCCCGTGCCGTTATGCCGACCTGCCAAATTTTTTGCGTACCGTTTATTTTCTTTTGCATACTTTTCAATTTCTTTTGCCTTACATTCAAAATCTATTCAATTCTAAGCAAAAAATCAAGGGATTTTTTAAAAATTTTTTAAAAATTATTGAATACTGTGCAATTTTTGATTAAATTTATGGCATGAACGTTGAAAAATACCTTGACAGAACAAACAAGACGGCCAGCACCCTGGCCGACGAACTGGGACTCAACGCCTCAAGCGTCACCGCTTGGAAGAAAGGCAAGGCGACTCCCAGCTACGACATTTGCCAGAAGCTACTGGAAATCGGCATGGGAATCGACGAGCTTTTCACTCCTGAACTTTGGGAGGCGATAAAGACTCGTCACGCTGCGGAGTTTCGGGGCGAGGTTGTGCTGACTCCCGAGGAATGCGCTCTAATCGTACGCAACGGGCTTCGCAGTCTGCGTCTAAAAGATGAAAGTTCTGAAGACCAACAAGGGTAATTTCCCCGTGTTCCTTTAGCTTAGGCATAAGCAGTCCTTTGGCCCTGTTCGGGCCTTTTTTTGTGGGAACTTTTGCAAGTCGCAACGATTTGCAAACGCTTGAACCCAGGCATAACAAACGGGTTCAAGTCGCGACAAAAACTTGCAAGCCTATTATATCAGTAGTAGTAATAGGAGAATAATCAACAGTAGGAGTATGAGTAGGACTCACTCCGTTATTGTGGAGATATTGATATATAAAAACCTCATACTCAACTCACGCGACTGCGCGACGAAAAAAAGAAAATGAGCTTGAGGGCGATATAGATATCGAAGGGGATTTTTTCCGTCCCGACTTGAGCAGCGGAAAAAATAAAAATTTATTCTGTCAATTCGTGACACTTTTGAAAAAAGTGAAATTTCGCAACTTTAGCCCCCCCCCCCGCAGGCGTGCAGCTTCGCGTACGCCCATTTGGCGCCTTTGGCGGACAGTTTAGCGGCTTAATGCTGCGGAACGCTTGCAGCGTTTTGCACAGCGAACAAAAGCGAAACGGCGGGAACGGCTGCGATTGCTTGCGAATTGCAGAAGCTGTCAAGTGAGGCGCCTCCATTTTTGTATCTTTTACGGCGAAAAGAGAGAACAGATGCAGAATTTCGAACGAATCTTCGACATGCACCAGCCGCCCTTCAAGGCGGATTCGCTGGACGCGATGGAGTACTCCATCCTCGGCTTCTTCAAAGCCGAGGATCTCCCGTCCCCAGCTTGAACGCATTTCAGACCATGAAATAAAGGTTTCCATCGACGAACGCAAGGCGCAAAAGGCGCAGAAGCAGTTCGACAAGGCGGTGGAACATTCAAACGCTCACAAGTTCAACAGCGCAAGGTTCGCGCTTCGCGAGGCCATCGGACTCTGGCCATACAACAGCGAATACCACCGTCTGCTCGCGCAGGTGACGATGGAAGGCGGCGACCTGGAAAAGGCGCAAGACAGCTGTCTTGACGCGCTGCTGCTTGACGACAAGAATTTGTGGGCTTTGCTCCTGATGGGCAACATATTGAGCGCCAAGGGAAACACCGAGGCTGCGGACGGATATTTCAGCAAGATTTTGCAATACCACCCGGACAACGCGCTCGCGCTGAACAACCTGGGCGGCATCTACTGCAAGCAGGGCAAGTACGCGAAGGGAAAGGAGCTTTTCGAGAAGTCGCTCTCCATCGACCCCGAAAACTTGAACCCCTATTATGGCATGGCGCTACGCGGTGCTGTGCAATACTGGTCCGAGACCAAGAAGCACCAGTCCTTCGCGGATTGGCTGGAAAGCAACGCGGAGGAATCCATGACCTACTTCGACTTCAACGAGGGATGGTGGCGAAGAATCAGGACGTCGAACTGCGTAGAACGCCTGAACAAGGAAATCAAGAAGAGGACAAAAGTCGTAGGCGTCTTCCCGAATCCAGAATCGTGCGAGAGGCTCATCGGCTCGCTACTGATGGAACAACACGAGGAATGGATGGAAGAAAAAGCTTACTTAACCGAGAAGGAAATGGAAAAATCTGCTTTTTGTGCATGAATTTACAGAAAAAGACTTGCCTAATCTAAGGAATATAATTAGATTTAGTATTATACAAGGAGTTAATAAATATGCGGCAAGGTATTCTTAAATAAACTGTCAATTTGATAGTGGGAACAAAAAGTAGCAGTCCCGTTTCACTTTTAATATGGGGCTTAGTTTTTTGTACCCAGTTTAAGAATACTTTTATCATGTAATTTTATATGCCCGAAAACATATAAGTGTTTTGTGGCTATTGGAGTTATTTACCCAGTGATAGGAGTATTTATCACTGGGTATTTTTATGCCCTTTTTTGGGTGTTGATAAGAGGAAAATCACATGAAAATAATTAACTTAGGCATTCTGGCTCACGTTGACGCAGGAAAGACAACATTAACGGAAAGTTTATTGTATACCAGTGGTGCAATTGCAGAACTAGGGAGCGTAGATGAAGGCACAACAAGGACAGATACAATGAATTTGGAGCGTCAAAGGGGAATCACTATCCAGACAGCAGTGACATCTTTTCAGTGGGAGGATGTAAAAGTCAACATTATAGATACGCCAGGCCATATGGATTTTTTGGCGGAAGTATACCGTTCTTTATCCGTATTAGACGGAGCAGTATTATTAGTTTCTGCAAAGGATGGCATACAGGCACAGACCCGTATACTGTTTCATGCACTACAGATAATGAAGATTCCGACAATTTTTTTCATCAATAAAATTGACCAAGAGGGGATTGATTTGCCAATGGTATATCGGGAAATGAAAGCAAAGCTTTCTTCGGAAATTATAGTGAAGCAAAAGGTTGGGCAGCATCCCCATATAAATGTAACGGACAATGACGATATGGAACAGTGGGATGCGGTAATTATGGGAAACGATGAACTATTAGAGAAATATATGTCAGGGAAACCGTTTAAAATGTCAGAACTGGAACAGGAAGAAAACAGGAGATTCCAAAACGGAACGTTATTTCCCGTTTATCACGGAAGCGCTAAAAACAATCTGGGGATTCGGCAGCTTATAGAAGTAATTGCCAGTAAATTTTATTCATCAACGCCTGAAGGTCAATCTGAACTATGCGGGCAGGTTTTTAAGATTGAATATTCAGAGAAAAGGCGGCGTTTTGTTTATGTGCGTATATATAGCGGAACATTGCATTTGAGGGATGTTATTAGAATATCTGAAAAAGAGAAAATAAAAATCACAGAGATGTATGTTCCGACAAACGGTGAATTATATTCATCCGATACAGCCTGCTCTGGTGATATTGTAATTTTACCAAATGATGTTTTGCAGCTAAACAGTATTTTGGGGAACGAAATACTGTTGCCGCAGAGAAAATTTATTGAAAATCCTCTCCCTATGCTCCAAACAACGATTGCAGTAAAGAAATCTGAACAGCGGGAAATATTGCTTGGGGCACTTACAGAAATTTCAGATTGCGACCCTCTTTTAAAATATTATGTGGATACTACAACGCATGAGATTATACTTTCTTTTTTGGGGAATTTGCAGATGGAAGTCATTTGTGCCATCCTTGAGGAAAAATATCATGTGGAGGCAGAAATAAAAGAGCCTACTGTTATATATATGGAAAGACCGCTTAGAAAAGCAGAATATACCATCCACATAGAAGTCCCGCCAAATCCTTTCTGGGCTTCTGTCGGGTTGTCCATAGAGCCGCTCCCTATTGGAAGCGGAGTGCAGTATGAAAGCAGAGTTTCACTTGGATATTTAAATCAATCGTTCCAAAATGCGGTTATGGAGGGGGTTCTTTATGGCTGCGAGCAGGGGCTGTATGGATGGAAAGTGACAGACTGTAAAATCTGTTTTGAATATGGATTGTATTATAGTCCTGTAAGTACCCCCGCAGACTTTCGGCTGCTTTCCCCTATCGTATTGGAGCAGGCTTTAAAAAAAGCAGGGACAGAACTATTAGAGCCATATCTCCACTTTGAAATTTATGCACCGCAGGAATATCTCTCACGGGCGTATCATGATGCTCCAAGGTATTGTGCAGATATTGTAAGTACTCAGATAAAGAATGACGAGGTCATTCTGAAAGGAGAAATCCCTGCTAGATGTATTCAAGAATACAGGAACGATTTAACTTATTTCACAAATGGGCAGGGAGTCTGCTTGACAGAGTTAAAAGGATACCAGCCAGCTATTGGTAAATTTATTTGCCAACCCCGCCGCCCGAATAGCCGTATAGATAAGGTTCGGCATATGTTCCACAAGTTAGCTTAACAGCTTGCAAAAGTCATATAAAATGAGATTTGAAAGGA
>LVAE01000075.1 GCA_001603905.1 Fibrobacterales bacterium Fibro_02 | reverse complement strand
ATTGGAACATCCTATTTTTTTACCCCCTTAGAGGAATTTGCGAAAGAAAATATACGTTACCACGCCTTGAACCATATCGGAATACATTCCCTTGGCTAGTCCGGAGCTTGTAATCATCGTAATCCAGGGAGCGTGTTTTAATCCGGTTTCGCTGACGAAGGAACTCTTTCTATTCAGCAGTTTTTCGTATTCGTCCTTGTTGAGCTTGTAGGCTTCCTGACTGTATTTTATCTCGAACAGATTCACGATCTTGTCAGCGCGTTTGATGACCAAATCAATCTGTGCGCCCGGTTGCGATTGTTTGCTGCGCCAAGCATACTGAATGGTT
Source organism: Fibrobacterales bacterium Fibro_02 (assembly GCA_001603905.1). Classification (GTDB taxonomy): domain Bacteria; phylum Fibrobacterota; class Fibrobacteria; order Fibrobacterales; family Fibrobacteraceae; genus Fibrobacter. Next base: position 36,630 of record LVAE01000075.1, on the reverse strand, counting down.
GAAATGCCTTCTATGTGTAAGGCCTGCTTGATTTGCTCCACATGTGACATGCAGAGTCGTTCGAAGGCGAGTCCGAGCCAGGAATTTATTTTGGGTGTGTTGATGTGATGCTGCCAATAATTTGTTTCAAGTTCGGCTCTTTGGATAAAGGTCAACCAGAAAATACAGAAAAAGTCGGCAAGCTGGTAAATGTATTCGTTCTTCTTGATTTTCTTTTTGCGGACGGGAATTTTTCGGAGCAGATCGCATTGGACAAGGCCTTCCAATTTTTGACCGAGCAAACCGTTGTTCGAAACATTCAACAGTTTGGCGAGTAATTGCTAAACCAGCTCTTTTTTTAGCCGATTTCGCAAAAATGGATGCTTATGTCTCTCTCTGGCGTGCAGTCCCTTACCTACAGTAGTAACTCGTTCTCCACGGGCATCCGCTGTAGAAATGGCGGTAGGGGCCGTAAGCCTTGAAAGCGTCGTTCTCGTTTACGAACATCAGCCTGAAACTCATGTTGTCGTTCGGCCTGTATTCAAGAGAGATGTCGGGGAGGATGACGTCCACGTTGCCCTGCCGCACGTCCTCTTTGGCGATCGGCGTGCCGAATCGGAAATTTGAATACAGCGGCATCCAGAGGCCCACATTTGCGTACAAGTGAAGCTCCGGAGAAAATTCGTAGGCGAGGTGCGCCATGTAGCTCTGCTGGGCAAATGTCCCGAAAGAGCCTCCCATAAAGCTCACCGAGTAGGTGTAGGCGACTTTGAGCGCGGGGTCGAATGTCTCGTGCCGCACCAGACGCTCGGGGTCAAAATGCTCGCGGTTCCAGGGAATGCCGTCGTCGGGAATCACATAGACTGTGTCAACAATCGTGTCTTTCGGGGCCGCATTCACCGTTGCGGGCGCCGTCGCCGCAGATTTTGTAGCTGTGGTTGCAATAGCGGAATCAACCTTCGCAGGGGTTTCCGCGAAGGCTACCGTTGCTAAAAACATCATCAAAAACGGCTTTAACCGCATGCCTAGAATATAGCAATTATGGGGAATCGAATTAAACGATTTCGTTTTTCGCATTCACGTGGACCACGGTGGGTTTCCACGACTTGGCTTCTTCCTCGCTCATGGTCGCATAGGCCACGATAATCACGAGGTCGCCCGGCTGAACCAAGCGGGCCGCAGCACCGTTCAGGCAAATGACGCCAGAACCGGCAGGACCTTCAATCACGTAGGTGTCCAGGCGGGAACCGTTGTTCACGTCAAGTACGCCGACTTTTTCGAAGGGGAGGATGTTCGCTGCATCCATCAAATCGCGGGCAATAGTAATCGAACCCTCGTAGTTGAGGTTTGCGTCGGTTACAGTTGCGCGATGAATTTTGCTTTTGAGTAATTCTAGCTGCATGATGCGCTTAGAATCTGACATTGAAGAATCCGGCAACGCCCTTTTCAGGAGTGGGGAGGATTCCGTAGCTGAAACGGTTTGCGTCCGGGTTGCTGTCCCACTGGGTGCTGAAGAATGCGTCCGCAAAAGACCAAATGTGGGCTGCGGCGACAAAAATCAGTCCGTACCACCAAGCCGTGTTTCCGTCAGTGGCCAAGTAGACAGTAGTTCCGACACTTCCCACCCAGAGTGCGTCCATCCAGATGGCCTTCATGGATTCATCCTTGTGCCACTGGTAGAGGGAGGGAATCAACAGGGAAAGGTAAGCATAGCTCTGATCACCGGCGTTGTTACGATAGGAGCGATCGATATCGGCATCTTCAAGTCCGCCGGAACGCTGGCTAATCCATTCTTCTTCGGAAACGCCAAGCTTTTCCCAGGGCTTTTGGAGGTATTCGGACGGGCGAATTCCCATTTCGACAAGGTTCGTGAGCTTGTCCCTAGACACGCCTTCTTCCTTGGCCTGCTGGAATTCCCACTGGGTAAGTCCCATTTCTTCGTAGTTGAAACCTTGCCATTCGTCTCCGGAAGCCTTTGCTTCGCCGACGTTTGCATCGTCGCTGTCGTTTGCGAATGCATCGTCAGATGCTTCGGAGGATTCCCCGTAAGAGTAAGAGTCTTCGGAAGATTCGTCATCGAACTGGGCGAACGCAATGGAGCCGCACAGCAACACTGTTGAGAGAATCTTGCACCAATTCGCCATCAATTTCATCCTTCAGGTTTTTATGCCGGGGGAGGGAATCGAACCCTCACACTCTCGCGAGTACCGGATTTTGAGTCCGGCGCGTCTACCAATTTCACCACCCCGGCTCGGGGTTTGCACAAATATAGAACACTTTTTGCTTTTTTGCAGGGTAAATAAGAGAAAAATACCCATTTTTGTGCAATTTTACCTTTTCAGAAGGGGCTGGTATTCAATTTTCAGGGGCACAAGCTTGTTTGCGGCGAAGTCAACGGCCTGTTCCTTTGTCTCAAATCGCCCTGTTTGTACAAGGTAAAGAGTCCGTTCCGCCCGTGGCTGTTCGATAATGGTGCAGGAAATTTTCTGCTTTTTGAGGTTGCTCACGAGCAGGTCCGCGTTGGACTTTGTTCCGAATGCGCCCAACTGGAGCGTCCAGTATTCCTGGGATGGCTCGGACTTGGTAACAGCCGGAATGTTTGCGGTCGGTGTAGCGGTGGCGGTCGGAATAGCGGCAGGAGCGGACTTGGGTGCCTCTGCGGTCTTGGCGGGGGTGCTGTCCGCCACAGGAGGTTGGACAGGCTTGGCGGTGACCGAGTCCTTTTTCGGGGCCGGTTCTGCGACGGGGGCCTTGGCCGGTTCGGCAGGGACTGCTGCTGCCGCCTTATTTTTCTGCATGGCTGCGAGCGAATCGGGGTTGTTTAGCAGGTTGCAGCGGTCGTTGAGGTCATCCGACTTGACTTTTGCCTTGACGGCCTGGCAGACCTTTTGGAGGACGACGGCCTGGTGCGGATGCGATGTCTCGATAGCCTGGATTAGGTCTTCGGCGGCCTTGTCGAACTTGCCGAGGTAAAGCCTGAACTGGGCGCTCGTCATCATGAGGTCGGCGTAGATGGCGCGCTGCGGGTTGGTCGTCTGGATAAGACTGTCGAGGCGCTTGCCTGCAATCTTGAACGATTGGGCGCTGCCCGTTTGCGAAAGGGCGAGAACATTCCACAGGTAGCATTCGGCGCGTACGGAGTCAGGTTCCTTGGGGCAGGCAGCTTCGTAAGCGGAGGCGGCTTCTTGCCACTTACCTGCAACGTAGGCCTTCTGCGCATCTGCCATCGTCTGTGCGAACGCGGTTGTTGCAAAAATTGCTGTCAAAGTAATCAGTATTTTTTTCATTTTCACTAATCCAACTTCTGACTAAACCAATTTCCCTCGAATCGTCCATCCGCGAATGTCGTCGAGTTTCACCTTCACGTAGTCGCCGGGCTTCACGATGCGGCCATCTTCGGGCTTGAACACCACCTTCTTGAAGTTGTCGGTGCGGCCTCGCAGTTCCGTCTCGTCGCGTGCGGAGTTCTTTTCTACCAGGAGTTCCTCGGTGCGGCCGAGCATCATCTGGTTACGCTTGAGCGTGATGGCGTTCTGCAATTCCACCAGGCGCGTATGTCGTTCCTGCTTTTCGGCTTCGGTGAGAGTCTCCGCTTCCTTGTACGATTCCGTTCCCTTGCGCGGGCTGTAGATGAACATGAAGGCGGAGTCGAATTGGCAGGTTTCAAAAGCCTTGAGCGTCTGCTCGAAATCCTCTTCCGTTTCGCCCACGAAACCGCAGATTACGTCCGTTGAAATCCCGTAGAACGGGTCCTTGCTTCGCAGCTGTTCGATAATCGAGAGGTACTGCTCCATGTTGTGCTGGCGGCGCATTTTCTTGAGCATGGCGTCGGAGCCGCTCTGGATAGGAATGTGCGCGTAGTGGCAGACCTTCGGGTTGTTGAGCAGAACGTCGATGAGTTCGTTCGTGTAGTGCCTCGGGTGCGGGCTTGTGAATCGGATGCGGCGGATGCCCCCGATTTCAGAAACCTTCGTAAGCAGGTCGGCAAAGTTTCCGCCTTCCGTCTTGTAGGCATTCACCGTCTGGCCAAGGAGCGTCACCTCGGTAATGCCCCTGTCGGCCGCCTTGCGCACTTCGGCAAGAACATCTTCCATGTTGCGGTACTTTTCCGGCCCGCGCAGGTATGGCACAATACAGTAGCTGCAGCGCTTGTTGCAACCGCGCTGGATGGCGACGAAGGTGGTGAAATCGTTCTGGAGTTTCGCGTATTCGCCCAGATAGTTCTCGCTCAGGTCCTCGTCGATGAACATCTTGTGGTGCGTCAGGTGCAAGGGACTTTTGGCGTCGCCCAGCAGCAACTCCGGAATTTTCTTGTACTGGTCCGGCCCCACGATGTAGCTCACGTTAGGCAGGCGCTTCAAAAGTTCCGGCCCGCGATTCTTGGCCATGCAACCGCACACGACCACCTTCACGTCGGGGTTCTTCTTGTTCAGGTACTTGAGCTTGCTGATGTTCGCGATGGCGGTTTCCTCGGCCTTTTCGCGTACGCTGCAGGTGTTCACGATGATAAAGTCGGCATCTTCCTGGTTGCTCGTCTCGACGCAACCGCACATGTCGAGCTCCTGGGCAATCATCGCCGAGTCGTACTCGTTCATCTGGCAGCCGTATGTGGCCAAGTGGTATTTTTTCATACGGGTAAATTTAGAAAAAATAGTTGGCAGAACTTAGAACTTAGAGCTTAGAAAAGTCATTCTGGAGCGCAGCGATAGAATCTTTTTATTATGAAAGGGGGAGGCGTCCCCCTCGTCAAAGCCTTGCCCCTTCTGCGTCATCCTGGAGCCATGAAATGGCGACGGGATCCTACATTTCATTCCACAGCGTGATAAGGGCAAGTCTTTGCCTACCCTCTCTCCTAGGTGACTCCGCCCCCTAACACCCCCGGAAGTGAGTGCCATAGTCAATGCACTTGTGCAATTGGCTATGGCTGAGCCGCAGGGGTTTCTGTCCCCCCCCCGAATTGTCATGCCGGGTTTGACCCGGCATCTCCTTTTTCATTCCTAATTATGTATATTTTTCATTGACATAGCCCTGAACCGCAAGGCGAAGGGCGACCGGTTTTAGAGTGATTTGCTCTTATTCTCGCGTCCTTAAAACACGACCAAAGTTTTACGCAATAAGAATAAGGCTTACAACGCACACCCGAATTAGGGCGTGGGTCGTTTGCTTGTTTTGCGTAGGGCTTCTTGGTCGTTGCCTAAGGACGAACAGGTATTCGATACCACGCTTTTTTGTTTTATCGAATATTGAGGGTAGGAACAAAGACAAACGTTTTTGCTCCCGTTCTTGCGTCCTTAAAATACGACCAATTTTTTTAACGCAGCAGGAATTGGACAAATGGGACTCACCTCATTGGGGTGAGTCCTATTTGGGCATTCTCTTGTCGAAGCACATCGATGTTTCGTGAACAGAAGTGAAAACAGAACATTTCACCTGTTCCGTAGGAACATCGAGGCGTTATGGCTTCTGGCAAGAATGCACTTCGTGTGCTTTCTCTGTTCTCCGGCTGCGGAGGACTTGATCTTGGGCTTGAGGGTGGCTTTACCACTCTCAAGAAATCTGTTAACGAAAAAATCCATCCGGATTGGATTGAAGAAAATATCAACCGAAATTTCGTTCGCCTGAACAAGAATCGGTTTCAGACCGTTTTCGCAAATGACATCTTGCCCTGTGCGCAAAAGGCGTGGAACCACTTCTTCGGCAATAGAAAGAAAATCGACGGGATATACAGAGTAGAATCCATTGTAGATCTAGTCAAGAAGAGTAAGTCGGGTGAATTCCAATTCCCTAAAAATATAGATGTTGTTACAGGCGGTTTCCCTTGTCAGGATTTCTCGGTTGCAGGAAAACGTCTTGGGTTTGATTCAGCCAAAAGTCACAATGGTGTAAACGAAGAACACGCTGAAAATGAATCTAGAGGAACCCTGTATCTTTGGATGAAACAGGTCATCGAAATCGTCAAGCCAAAAGTTTTTATCGCTGAAAACGTAAAAGGTCTCGTTTCATTAGGCGACGCCAAGAAGATTATTGAAACCGACTTTCGCAACATCGATAAAGGGTATTGCGTTGTTGATGCTCAGGTCTTGAAGGCCTGGGAATATGGCGTTCCACAAAGTCGCGAGCGTGTTGTTTTTATTGGCATTTCAAGAAAATATGCCAATCCCAAAATTCTTGCCGACATAGAAAAGAACTCCGAGAAATCGCCATATTATCCGTACCCGATAAAGACGCATGGAGAAGGTCTTCAAGAAATCGTCACCTGCAAGGATGCCTTCGTTGGATTGAAGGAGCCCGACGAAAGCTCCGATGCAGCACAACAAGCTTATTCAAAAGCGAAATACTATGGCAAAATGCAGGGCAGTTCCGAAATTGATATGGACGGTGTCGGTCCGACAATCCGAAGCGAACATCATGGCAATATTGAATATCGCAGGTTGAGCGAAGAACATGGCGGAAAGATTTCATCTGAATTGAACAAAGGATTGCAGGAACGTCGCTTAAGTGTTCGTGAATGCGCAAGAATTCAGACGTTCCCCGATGATTATGAATTCATCTTTAACGACGGTACCAATAAAGTCAATTCATCTGATGCCTATAAAGTTATTGGAAACGCGGTTCCGCCTTTGTTGGGATACTCTATTGGGAAAAGACTTGAATCTCTTTGGAATGATTTATTCGGAGAATAAATATGTCTATTTCCGTTGGCGAAAAATTAATTTGTGACCCAAGGACGTTGGAGAATTTCAATAATCTGCTCTCGTGTGCGAAAGAACGATTGCAGAGGGATTCTTCCCGATTTGCTAGCGGTGATTTTTGGAAAATCTTTGAGGGCGAAGTTTGCAAAGCTCTAGACAGGTCAAAAGATTTTGTTGGGGTTCCCGATTGGAATATCGAATATATTGGCGGTCATAAATTTCCTGACATTGTCGCTAGAATCAACAAGTGTCAGGCTTTGGGCATAGAGGTCAAAACTCTTAGTACACGAAATGATTCATGGAAAGTAATGGGCGGCAGCATTATGGAATCAACAAGGATTCCTGATGTCAGCAGAATCCATGTATTTTGCGGCAAGCAAAAACCTTTTGAAATTAAATACCGCTCATTTGAAGATTGCGTGGAAGATGTTGCCGTTACACATAGCCCTCGCTACATGTTGGATATGAATGTCTCAAGAGAAAACTCTCTTTTTAAGAGATTGGGTAAATCATACGATGAAATCCGTCATATGAAAAATCCATTTGAGGCGTTCAGAACCTATATGGTCGATTCTAAAATGAAGCGTAGCGCAACAAGTGATGGTGAAGATTTATGGTGGTTTAGCCCTAATATAGATGAATTTTCAAAACTTGATTTAGCGGAAGAAAAATTTGCTAGTTCACTTGTCAACAATAAAGTGAAATTTTGGAATAAGCTTTCGGCAGATGAAAAACAAGAGATAAAAATTGAAATGCTTATCGCCTCTCCGAGTGTTTTGGAGGGTGATTATGAATACGCCTGTCAATGGTTGTTACAGAGAAAAGGCGTTGTTTGTCCATCATTCCGCGATAACTTTTCCGCTGGTGGGCGCACGGTCGTAAATGGGGTGAATGTCCCGCAGGTAATAGGAAAAATCAACGAATGGAAAGCTGATATCGCCAAAGCGTTCAATAAAAAAGAACTCCCACAGCAACATTTTGAACATTGGAAAACAATAGTCTTGTCTATCGGCAAATTTTCAAGTGTAGAAAAAGACGTTCTCAAAAAAATTGTAGCCGATATAGGGAAAGGGATTTCTCGTTAAAAGAACATTCGTAAATGTCCGAGTTCCTTCCTGGTCAAACGTTTTCCATCGTTTCCAAATCGCTGAGTTCAAAAGTCGGCATTTCGAGTCGAACGAGGCTTGTGGACGGAATTCCGCTACCGGAGCCCAATAGCAGAGGCTTTCCCTAGACTTCTAGCCCTGCCTGCACCATGTATTTTTGCGCGAATGTGTTTGCCTCGTCGTCCTTCTGCTGGTTCTTGTTGCCGTAATAGACGTTCTTGATGAAGATGTCCTTCTTGCCGTGGAGCACGATGTGGCCGAGCTCGTGGAAGAACGTGAACCAGAACGCATTGCGGTCCTTGAAACGGTCGTGCAGCTGGATGACGGGGATGTCCTTGTACCAGCGGGCCATGCCGTGAATCGGCGCCGACTTGAAGTTCTGCGCGTAGAGCACCTTGATTCCGAACTTTGCGCCCAGTTCCTGCAACTTGTGCATGCCGTCGTCAATAAAATCTTCGCCCACCTTCGGCTTGGGCAATGCCTTCTTGCGGCGTAAATCTTCCCACGCGGCAACGTCGTTTTTGGCCAGTTCCACAAATTGCGGCATTGCCTTCTTGATGGCGGAACGCACCTTCTTGTCGTTCTGCTTTTCCATCTTGATTTCGTCGGCGAGGATTTCGCCGCGGCGCATCCACACGGAGGCTGCGTACGGGTCTTCGGTTTCGGCCAGCGAAATGCGGAAGGCCACCTTCAGACGGTTCTTGTAATAGTAATTTTCCCACGCCTTGGGGCTTGCCACCCCGAAGAATTTGAGGATGGGCGACACACCGTCTTCTTTGTTGTTGAAATCCTTGATCCATGTGCGCGGATTGAGTTCACTGATAGGGAAGAACTTGCGCCAAACAACACTTTTCTTGAGGGATTTCTTGATTTTTTCTCGCCAGAGATCCCGTTCGTACAACTTTTGTGCTTCTAGCCAACAATACTGGGGAATTCCTGTCCCAAATTCAAGGCTGTAGGCCATTTCTGGCGTCACCCTGCACTTAGCTCTGAGCAATTCGTTCACCGTCTTGGGTGTGTAGCCGATTCGGGCGGCGAAATCGTTAACATCCACATTCATTTCTTGAAGTTTTTCTTCAAGAATTTCTCCAGGGGACGTTGCCCCCCACAAAATGAGTTCTTTTTCTTCTGCCATGTTATTCCTCTCTATTTATGATAATCTACAATTTCTACGACTTCGGCTTCGGCAACTTCAGTCCAAATAACAACTTTGTTTGGCTCTGCTCCCCAAATAATCAATCGGTATGGTTGATCAAGGTCGCATGCCCATTGTCCTTTTCGGTTTCCGACCAATTCATGAAAATGACCTGGATACTTGGATAAATCGGCGAAATTTGCGACTGTGACCAAGGCGTTAATTCGCGTTCTGTAGCATTTTGCCCGTTTTTTGCCCATTCGCCGTATTGCATAAGCCTCATCCATTGCGCAAAGTTCTAAATCCTTATCTCTAAACTCAACTTTCAAGAAACCTCCACCGTTAATCAAAAGTCCTGTTTTCTAATATAATAAAAACTTTTGAGATACGCAAGGGGTGTCTTGTTTTTACAAAAATAGGGTCGATTTTGTTGATAACTAAAGGGGGAGGGGTCCCCCACCACCTAAAGGTGGCTATGTACACTAAGGCCTAAAGGCCAAGTGTCCAAAGGTCTCCTAGGTGGCTCCGCCCCCTAAAACCCCCAAAGGCGAATGCCGTGACAATCGTGCTTGCGCGAATTGCCATGGCTGAACCGTATGGGTTTCTGTAACACCCTTGATGCTTACGAAAATTTTTTTACTATACTTAAGTTATGAAGGAACCTTTTTTTGGTATAAAAATTTTATGAGTCGTCTTACTTGTTTTTTATTGTTATGCCTTAGCTTTGGACTGATCGGTTGTCTTGAACCAGAAGAGAGTTACTGCGATACGCACGAGTGTCTGCCTTCTACAGAAGTCCGTCATCGTCCAACATCGTTTGCCGTTGAATTGCATGCAGATGATTCATTACGCGTAGCGTGGCTTTATACGGTTGATTGCGCCTACCTTCCCGGCGAAGATGTTACGGAATTCAGCACCTTTTGTGTCGATAGTATCAAGTATGGTGACGACGAGGCGCTTCATCACTTGCCTCAAAAAAGCAAGCATGAGGAACCGTCGAATTTAAAGGTTTATGAAAGTGGGGCCGTTCTAGGTTATCATGCCGAAATACCTCTCGGTAAAGACGACCACCTGCGCTTTGCTCTTGTGGATCGGGAATACAAGGAAAAATCCTTCGATATAGACCTCTCTCCCTATGTTAATATATATGAACTCCATGGGGATTCCTTTGTCTTTAATCTTCCTCCCAATACATCCTTGACAGCCTATAGCAACGATACCACTATTGATATCGCCAAGTTGTCGAAATCTTCGGTTGTGACTAAGGATGAAAGTTGTTTCTTTTATTCATTCACTCGAACGGAATCCACATTCTATTGTTTTGATACGCTTGGGCATTTCCAACCGGTGGAAGATTCTAGCTTATGTCCAACGCATAAAGTGGAACAAGGTATAATCAGTACACCGAATGCTTTCGTGATTCAAAAGTCTTGCTATAAAATTGAGTATGACAATGCCGAAGGTCTACTGACTCTTTCAAATCTATATTCGCTTTCTCAATGGAGGGAATCTGTAAAGGATTCTGTTCCGCAAGAAGACAAGGAAGTGTCCTTCATAAGACAAATTCGCCACCCTTGGCATACGGTGAACTATCTGGATAAGCAGGGGCCGGATGGCGAGGATGATTTCACTATTTATGTGGTCTATCGCGGATATGATGAGTAAGTAATAAAGTGAAAAACGGGATGTGTTCCTTTAGTTAAACTTTTAGCAAATAAAAAATGATTGAAAAAGTATGGCGAAACCCTTCAGCAAATACCTTGGAAAGATTGCTCTGATGACCGCAGCGGCATTGTTTGCGGCTTGTGGCGATGATGGAAGCTGCTCCGGACCCGAGAATACAGAAAGCAGCGCCGTTGAAGAGTCGAGTTCGTCGGCAGAAGTTTCGTCTAGCAGTGGAAACGGTGATTCCGGCACTGAGGCCGGAATGACATCCTCTAACAGCGGTGACTCCGGTTCTGCGACATTCTCGGACACCTCCAAAATCACCTACGCGCTCAGGCCTTTCGACGGGCCGCTTTCCAACCCGCACAAGGGCTTTACGGTGCCGACCGGTGGCGCGTGGACTTTTGTCCCGGAGTTCGAATACGGCCCTTACGGTTCCTTGAACAACAGGGCGTGGGACCTGGTCTCATACGGTTCCGGTTATCAGCAGTGGAACAAGCTGAACCCGGCTAAGGGCGTTTACGACTGGACGGAACTGGAAAAACTGCTGAACGCACTTGCCGAGCACAACATGACTTACGCCCTGCGCGTGCTGCCGTACACCCCTTCGTTTATCAAGAGCGACTTCCCGCCCCAAGAGGATTACGACTGGACTCCGCCTTTTGTCTATGAGATGGGCGCGAAAAAAATCCAGATTGACTTGCGCGGGACAGAATACCATGCGTATGCTCCCGTCTGGGACGATTCCATCTACATCTGGGCGGCGAAGGAGTTCGCGAAGGCCCTGGCCGAAAAATATGATGGCGACCCGCGTATCGAATACATCGATGTCCGCACCTTTGGCGAATGGGGCGAATGGCATACCTCGCACATATTGGGGAGCGTGATGCCCGCCGACTCGGTGCTGAAGGACATGCTGGACTACTATGCGTCCGTGTTCAAGAAGACCCAGCTGGTGCTGCCTTCCAACGGTTTTGGCGATGTCTATACGCATGCGCTCGACCTCGGCATTACCAAGCGCGACGACGGGTTCATCGGCATTCCCGGCAGGCCCGATACCTTGCTGCGGGCGTACAACGCGAACCTCCCGACCATCGCCGAGAATATCGCCGGTTACAGGACGATGCTGACCTACGACGACCTGATTCCCGGAGGTAGCCAAAAGTGGACTGCGGAACGCTGGGTGGATGCGATTACTACGGCGCACTTGACCTACTACGTTCTGGATCAGGACAACGATTGCGGTTATTATTTCTACAAGGACAACAAGGCGCTGGCGGATTCCATGAGCAAGGTCATCGGGTACAATTTCACGGTAACGCAGGCGGAACTTTTGACCTTTGCGACGCCCACTGCGGAAAACTCCGCCGGCTCTACTGCAGGCAAGGCTGCGACGAACACGCTGAATATTACCATCAAGAACACAGGCGTGGCGCCCAGCTTCTTCGATGTGTATTTGGTTGCTGAATTTGTGGACAGCACAGGCGCGGCCATTGCGCAGTTGGGCAAAACCATCCGCATTCCCAAGGGTACGTTCAAGGACGGTGCGTTGCAACAGTTCTCGTTCGGTGACGCGGTTCCGGCAGGAGAGCCAAATCTCGCGACGCAGCCCGGCGTTTCTGTAGCCCTTTCCCTCTATGAAAGTGAAGACGCCTACAAGAGCGGCAAGAATCCGACAGTCCGCTTCGACAACGACGGCCTTCAAGGGAATAATAAGCTACTATTGAAATCCCGGTAACGCATGCTTCTATGTCCCTTCTGTTAGCATTAATCTTCTTGGCGCTTTTCATAAGAGCGATTGTCCGTGGGCAGTTCTCCTACGGCAAGGCGGATTACAGTTTCCGCGAACACCCGGTGCAGTTCATCATCGTGCTGGTGTTCATTTTGGGCGTGTCGGCGCTTTGCTTTTACCGGTTCCTTGTGGAAATGGAATTTGTTCGGTAAAAATTTGTCTACATCCCTTGACTAATTGTCCACACTTTGTTTTTTCAGAGAGTGTTTTCCCCTTTTTTTAGAGATATTTTTTTAGGGGAAAAGCTGAAAAAGGAGCTCTTATGAAAAAAAGTGTTTGGGAATCATTGGCTTTCGCCTGCGCCTTTGCCGTTTCGGCGAACGCCTTTACGGTATCGGGCAAGGTGAGCGATGAACAAGGGAAAACGGTAAGTGGCGCAGCGGTAAAGTTACTGCAGAAAGGGCTAGAAACTACCACCGACGATAAAGGCGAATTTACCTTGCATCAGGATGAATCTGCCGATACGGATGCTCTTCCTGGTGCCAGTTTGGGACGTGTTCTGCCGGGTTACATTAGCGTGAATAACGGTATCCTTTCGTTTTCTCAGCGTTCAAGCGAACCCGTTCAGGTGCAGATTTTTGACATGATGGGTAACCGCCTTTTGAAGGAAACGCTTTATGGTTCGGGAAGTCTCGATTTGCAGGCCTGTGTCAAGGCTCAGGGAGCTTACTATGCTCTTGTCAAAATCGGGAGTGTCCAGCGCAATATCCGTTTTACCTCGCAAGGAAACTACGGAGCCGCTTTTGGTGACAAGTCGGCAAGTGTTGCAAATGCCCTTAAAAAGACAAATGATACTGACGATCTCCGCGTGATTGCCGATGGCTTTGATACGTTGACTGTAAAACTTGCGAATCTTGACACGAACCTGGTGCTAACGCTTACGAAACCTGAGCCGCAGTATGCCTACGGATGGGGCCTCAAGAACGATCCTGTACCTACGCGTGGTTGCGGCAAGGATACAAGACTTGATTACAAGTATCGCGGCGACAAGCCGTATATCGAATTCAAGTGGAGCAAGGGTACGCGCACGGTGCGTCTTGACATTCCGAAGAACTACGACAAGAATAAACCGTACAAACTCATTTTCGGCATGCAGTGTATGGGCGGCTGGGCCGGTGGCGTGCAGGATGAAGGTTACTATGGCCTGAAACCGCTCGATACAGAAAATTCCGCCATCTTCGTTGCTCCGGAAGGCAATGGTAACCAGGCCCCGTGGGGTCAGGACGACTACTTGCTTTTTGATGAACTCCTTGCATATTTCGAAGGCAATTTCTGCATCGACTCTTCTCGCGTGTTCTCGACGGGCTTCAGTTACGGCTCCATGTTCAGTAACGGTCTCTCTTGGAACCATCAGGATGTGCTCCGCGCCGTGGCCGTGTACGAAACTGCCGAACGCAATATCTGGCTCCCGCAGCGTAAGCAGATGGGTATCGGCTGGATGGGCGTTCTCGGCCTGCAAGACAACCTTTGCACTCCGACAATGGGGCGCGCCGCTCGCGATATTATTTTGGAGCTCAATTCCGAAGGTGGCAAGGCCAAGAATGAACGTGCCCAGGAATATGGCGGCAGCGGTCCGCACGTGTGCTACGACTATACCACGGTTGAAGAACGTTTCCCGGTTCGCTGGTGCACGCAGAACGGCGGGCATATCTGGGACCATAAGGATCCGGGCCAGCAGCAGTCCTGGGTTCCGAAGACTACTTGGGATTTCTTTAACAAGTTCTAAAAAATTCCTATAACACACTCCAAAAAGCGTCGTCCGGTTTTATACAGGATGGCGCTTTTTCTGTAAAGAATGTTATCTGTTCATTACATAGGCCTAATGGGATATGTTCTTTTCTAAATTTGGCGCAGTTGCGGAATTGGGTTTCTATGCTTTCTAAAAAATCCCTTGTTGTTTTTGATCTTGATGGTACTTTGTTCAATACTCTCGGCGACCTTGCCGTGGCGGTGAATTATGCGCTCCGCCATTTTGGCTTGCCGGAACATTCCGAGGAACAGGTCCGTAGCTTTATTGGGAACGGTTCCATGAAACTGATCGAACGGAGCATGGGGGAGGCCGCGCTCTCTGAAAATATGGCCCGTACGGGGGTGACTGTCGAAAAGGTTCACAAGGTTTATTCTGATTTCTATTGGGAGCATTGCACGGAACGCACTCGCCCAGTACCAGGAATTGTCGAGTTCCTTAATCGCAGTAAGGTCCGGGTGGCCTTGCTTACGAACAAGCCGCTCCGCCCGACAGAAAAGATTCTTGAGCATTTTGGGCTCCGTAACCGATTCGAATTCGTTCTTTGCGGCGACACGGCGCCCGAACGCAAGCCTAGTCCGGCAGGACTACAAAAAATCATCGAAATGGCCCATGTCTCCCGTGAAGATACCGTCATGGTGGGGGATGACCAACCTGATATCTTGGCCGCCCGTGACGCGGGCACCGATTGCGTGACTCTCCTTTGCGGCTTCGGAAAACCGGTGAATCTTCTGTCGCTTGAACCTGACAATGTCGTTCTCAGCTATGCGGAATTATGCCAGCTTCTGCGTAGGATTGTCTAAGGGAATTTTGTATATTATACCTATGAATTTTAAAACAGTTGCTATTGCAGCGGCTTTCTTTTTTTCGACTGCCGCCATGGCCGACGAGGCTATCCGCTTTGTTCCCGAAAATTATCCTATCGGAGTCCTGAACCAGGGCGATGTCAAGCATATCGTGCTCAAGGGCGCGAATACGACTGGCAGTGAAATTGTCCTGGAGAATGTGTTCGGACAGGGCAATGGAATGTCGAACTTCAAGTTCCCGAACAAGATTCCTGCCAAGGGAACCGTAACGATTGAATTCGACCTGAGTACTGCCGACATGGAAGGCCAAATCAATCCGGTGGTTGTGCTGGTCGATACGACGGGCAAGCCTTATACGGCGAATATGGACGGCATCGTGAAAGTTCCGTTCTTCTTCGGCGAAAAACTCTTTGATGCAGGGTATTATGCCAAGGGCGAAAAACGCGAATGGACTTTCTATGTGTGGGAGACCGACAAGAAAAATCGCCCCGACTTGACGCTGGACCCCGAATCGGCCAAGCAGTTCTCGATGTCTGCCAAACCCGTGATGTTGAATGTCGACAAGCTTGACAAGATCAAGGAAGGCGGCAAGGTTCCGGGACTCAAGGTGACTCTTACGACCAACGGCCTTTCCCGTGAAGGTTGGGAACTTAAGCAGAAGAGCATCCGCAAGATAGTCTCGTTCAAGAGCAAAAAGTATCCGAAGGCAACACCAGAGGTTCTGATTGTCGGTTATTGGAAGTAAAAATTTGGCTTTTTTGGGGCGTTAGCCTTGCAAAAAAGCTGATTTTTATCTAATTTTGACCCACCAATGACCCAACGGGATGTAGCTCAGCCTGGTAGAGCGCTTGAATGGGGTTCAAGAGGTCGCTGATTCGAATTCAGTCATCCCGATAAAAAACACCGCTTGATAAGCGGTGTTTTTTGCATTCAGAAAAAATTTTAGTGCCAAAGGGACTCAAAACCTGCTTGCGGTTCTGGCGTGCCCGTTGCCATTATCCGCTAGCTCGGAAGATCCTGCTTGTCCGACGAGTCGTCGATATAGTCCAAACTTACCTGGAAATTTTCCGTCTTGGAACCTTCGGAGTTCTTTTTCAGGGCGGCAAGCTCGATGGCGGCAGCCTCGTAGTCCGCGTTCGTCACCCATTCCGGTTCCCATACGATGACGCGATTTCGACCGCTTTCCTTACCTTGGTACAGCGCCTTGTCTGCCATCTGGATGCTTCGGTCGGCTCCAAGACGGTCGTCGTATTTGGCGACACCCAGCGTAATCGTGATCTTGATGGTGAAGTCGGCATAGCGGACGGTCATCTTTTCAATCTGCTTGCGGAAACGTTCGGCGACGACGGCCGCCCCTTCCAGGTCAGTCTCGGGGAGAAGTGTCAGGAATTCTTCGCCACCGTAGCGGGCGAAAACGTCGTACTTGCGAAGCAGACCGCGGATCGTCTGTGCGACCGATTTCAGGATAACGTCACCGCAGGCATGGCCGTAGGTGTCGTTGATGTTCTTGAAGTGGTCAATGTCGATAAAGATAAAGCAGAAAGGCTTGTGGGTGCGTTGCACGCGTCCGACTTCGTTTGCAATCGTCTCGTTCATGTCGCGACGGTTGGGAAGTCCCGTTAGTTCGTCAGTCTTGGAAATCAGGTCGAGTTTCTTGTTGGCTTCTTCCAGGTCCTTGGTGCGTTCACGAACTTCCTGTTCAAGGATATCCCTGTGAGCATTCAGTTCGCCAATCTGACGCTTGATGGTGCTGTGCATGATGTTGAATGCCTTGCCCAGCTGTCCGATTTCGTCGTAGCGAGTTCCGACATCGATTTCCTGGATGTCCAGGTTGCCCTGGGTAATCTGCTTGATGTGCAGGATAAGCTTGTTCATCGGAACGCCCAGGATGTAGAACATCCATGTAGCGACAATCAGGATGATGAGGATCGAAACAATCAGGATCGTGATGCTTGCCTGCGTGGCCGAAGAAATCAGCTCGTCGATTTCACTCTTGGGCTGGAAGGAAATGAGGGCGAAGTCGTAGTTGGAATTGTAGTTGATATTCAACAGGTAGGATTCGCCGTCGTTCAGCTTGAAGAACTTCGCCTTGTCAAGCTTGTAGTTACGCGGGTTGATGTCCTCCAGCCCGAGTTCGGTAATCTTGTGGACGTCGGTCATCCATTTCTTCAAATCAGGGTGGTAGAGAATTTCTCCGTTTCCGTTGATAGCGACTAGGAAGCCTTTCTTGCCGATGGTGTAATTAGGAAAGTTCGTCCAGAGTCTGCGGAGTGAAAAACTGGCAACAAGGCTTCCGTCACCGCCGTTGCGGTTCGAAATGGTGATGCCGAATAGTCGTTTGGGCGGGGCGTCCTTGGCGTCTCTAAACCAGGGGGTGATGTAGGGACGGTGCGGTGTGATGCGCGAAAAGTCGATGGGGTATGCGGGATCCTTCGATAAACCGACTACGGAATTGTCGCATACGAAATGATAGTCCTTGTCGTACAGAGTAATGACTTCGCCCGAAATGAACAGCGAGGAAATATTGAAGCTCTTGAGGTAGCTGGCGGCAGTCATTGCGTCCATGCTCTGGATTTCGGAAGTCTTGGCAAGCAAGGTCAGTCTTTCGCCGAACTGCTTCATCTCAAGACTCGACATGTTTGCAATCTGGTTCAACTGGGCTTCGTTGTTGTTGAAGCTCCAGTCCAGCATCAAGTCTGTCTGCTTGCTGTTGAATATGAGAATACTTCCCGTGACCACGAGGGTCATGGAAAATATAAGCACCAACAAGACCTTAAAGACGATGCTTCGTGAAAAACCAGAGAACGAACTGATAGACATGGGCTACCTTAAGGGCTTATTTTTTCTTCTTGCGGAAGAAGGCGAACAGGAAGCCGAGAACAAGCATGGCCACAAATACGAACGGAGCTTTTTTCAGGTTGCTTTCGGCCACGCTCGTTGTCGTATCCTTGGCGGAATCGCTTGACTTGTCTTCAAGGGGAGCGTTGACCTGGTTCCAGCTATCCTTGAATTCGGCAAGGGTCATGAAACTGTTTGTGGGGTAGTTCAGTTTCTTGTCAATTTCAATGGTGTACTGTTTGAATATTTCATACAGCTTTTCTTCGGAGTAGAGCGATGGAATTTCCATTTGTTCCCAGATCGTGCTGAACATGGATCCGAAAAGCTGTTCCAGATCACCCCATTCGGGAATCGGAACATAGGTGCGTCCCGTTTCGAGGGCGTTGATCAAAATATTGTATTCTTCGTCCTTAGCCCATTCCTGCAAGACCTTTCTAGAGGGCGGCAATAGGCCAATCTGCTTGGTGTAGGCGTCCAGGTTTTCGTCGTTGACTAGGAACAGCAGGAGGTCGAGGGCTTCCTTGCGGGTGTTCTGCGACGGGATGGCGAGGTTCGATCCGCCGATAAAGCTAACGCTGCCGCTGATGCCCTGGGGAATCGGGAGCACCATGACGCTGTCGCTGCCGATGCGGGCGTTGGAAAGACCGCCCAGATTTCCATGGATGCGGGTCTGCATCACGATTTCGGAGGTGCTGATGATAAAGGCAAGTTCACCGTTGTTGAACTGCTGGGCGATCTGGGCCGTGTTTGCCTGCAGGGCTTCTGGCGAGACCAGCGAGTCCATCACGAAATGCAGGTAGCTCGCGATACCGCGCAGCGTTTCCTTGGAAAGGATGTTGGCGTGCCAACCGAGGCTGTCCTTCTGGATGAACGATCCGCCGTTACTCCAGATCCACGGGGCGAAGTTGTGGGGAATGTTCCAGTCGTTCTTGCCGGGGAAGGCGTAACCACGGACATGGGCTCCGTCTTCCAGAATTTCATCGGCGGCGTTGATCTTGCGGATGGCGTCCCTGAAACCTTCGTAGGTTCTGACGGATTCTTTAGTGATGCCGTATTTCTTGAAGATTCTCTTGTTGGCGAGTACCGGACGGATGTCGATGAACCAGGGCACGGAATAGATAACGGTGTCCGCATCGATATGCGTCGTGTTCCAGCTGACGGGGACGAACCGCGCCGGCTGGATGTCGCCGAGGTGTTCGTTCAGGGGCTTGATTTCGTTACGAGAGGCAAAGTAGGGAATCCAGGTGGTACCCAACTGAAGAACGTCGGGGGCTTCCTGCTGGTTAGACAGCGCGTGCGTGATGCGGTTCCAGGCTTCGCCCCAGTCCAGCACCTGCACTTTGGTCGGAATTCCGGTCTTTTTGGTGTATAGTTCAAGTCTTTTTTCTAGAGTCTCTTGAGGAGAGGCCCCGTTTGGCATAATCCAGACGGTTAACGGCTTGGGAGCAGCCATGGCGGTTGCCGTAGCAAATAGAGCTGCAAATACAGAAAGTTTCATCTTATTCATAACAATACCCATTATCACTCCTTTCAAATTTCGTCACTTTTTTGCAAAAGTATACGTACCTAAAATAAAAAATAATTTCATTATGTGAAATCCGTCACTAAAATATAATATTCGAATACGGAAAAATCTATAATTTGTAAAAATAATTAAACGTTTAAACGAAATTTTTTGAAATAGGGACGGAAATCTGTTACGAATCTGTTTTTTTAGTTATATTTTCGGCCGTCTAAAAGACAAAAAAAACAACCCCTAAGGAGTATTAAAAATGAAAAAAGGTATTGTCACCCTTCTCTGCGCCGGCATGATCGTTCTTTCCGGCTGCTATGGCAAGAATGCTTGCTTCAACAAGCTTCACGACTGGAACGGCACTCTTGGTAACAAGTGGCTGAACTCCATCGTCCACTTCTTCCTGATGTGGTTCCCGGTGTACAGCATCTGCTTGTTCCTCGTGGACGGCCTCGTGCTCAACACTGTCGAATTCTGGACCGGTTCCAACCCGCTCGCTTCTGGCGACTCCTACTTCGAAAAGGATGCCGAAGGCAACTCTATCGCCGCTGTGAAGAACGCCGACGGTTCTATGTCCGTGGAACTGACCACTGCCAAGGGTGAAAAGGCCAACCTCACGCTCCAGCGTGATGAAAACGTTGTCCGCGCTCTCGACAACGAAGGCAACGTCGTTGCCCAGTACGAAATCGAAAAGTAATTCGAACAGGTTACTTGATTTGTGGTGCTCCGGTTCTTGCCGGGGCATTTTTTTTGCGTTATTTCTTCTTGGTAAATGTGGCGAAAACCGCTGCGCCCTGTGCCGCCTGGAAAAGGAGCGGCAGGTAGCTGAGCAGGGTCGAGGCGAGTACCACGTCGGCTGGAATTCCGAGAAGTCCCGTGTACAGGCTCACCTGGACGTTCTCGCGGATGCCGATTCCGTTGATGGAAATCGGGAGCATGGTGAAGGTGACCATGATGGTGGTGAACACCGTAATAACTGCAATGTTCACGTCGACTCCCACGGCCCTGAAGTAGGCGTAGTGGATGATGATGGTCACCAACTGCAACCAGATTGAGTCCAACCCCGATAGCCAGAACGCCTTGGGATGGCTTCTGTAAATGGTAAATGCCTGTTGCAGTTTAAGCAGGAAAGGAACCTTGTTTGCAAGTTTGTGTGGAATGTTTATCTTGTCCGAAAAGAGCCCGCCGATAATGATGACAACCGCAAGGACTGCGACCAAACTAACTGTAATGGTGTATGCCTTGGGAATTTGGTACTGAAGCAGCACGAAGGGAAGTGCTATAAAAAAGCTCAGGAACATGGCAATAAGGCCCATGACGCGTGAAATCGCAATGGCGGCAACGGAATTGGCCGTGTTTCCGAAACGCTTGCCGAAGGCGATTGTCTTGACGGCATCTCCACCGAAACCGCTGGGGAGTAGGTTGTTAAAAAAGTAGCCGAGAGCGATATAGGCGTAAAAAGTGCGGAATTTGATCTTTTTTCCTTCGTCAAGCAGGAGTCCGCGCCAACGGTTCGCCTGGATGGCCATCAGGACGACGGTCAGGGCAAAAATGAACAGGAGCCAGGGGAGGGTCGATTCCTGCCAGTTTGAAATTGCGTCAAAAAAGGGGATTTTGTTAAAAATGTAGGCGATGCCACCGACTGTAACGAATAATTTGATCACATTTATAGTGAATTTCGTCAGTTTTTTTCGAGTGGACTCTTGCATGGCTACAATATAATATATTATATTCTTACAAACTATGGATTCTGTTTTGGGAAAAGGAGAAACAATGAAAAAGTTTTCATGTCTCGCTATAGCGACTGCACTCGGTATGCTAGCCGGGTGTTCAACGAGCCCGTCGGACTCCTCGTCATGGGGTACGGTGAGCGAAGAACAGTCCACCGTGAACAACATTGCACGCCTGAATGTCGCGGATGCGCACTCGCATCTTGCTCGATATAGGCATTCCGTGGTGGAATCCTGGCTGCTTTCCGATTCGACTTCGGATACGGCATCTGTAGTCGTGGATTCCCTGAAAAACGATGACTTCGCCGTTGAAGCGGATGTGCTGGTCGAAGACGATTCTGCATACACGATTGCTTCTGCAGGTGTCGATGGCGATTCCGCTGCCTGGGTTCTTCAGGTCGAAGATGGTGCCGTTGTCTATTCCTGGCGCAACGATGCGACCGAGGAATGGCTCAAGTTTAAGACCGAAAAGGCGCTGGACTTGAAAACGCTCAACACGGTCCGCGTGGAACGTGCCGGTATCGTTGTCGCAATTATCGTGAACGGAAAGATTATTGACGCCTTCAAGGATGACGGAAAGAGCGCCGTAATCAAGGGCCTGTTCACGATTGGCTTTGACGCAAGACATCCCGACAAGTGCTACTGCAACAATGGCCGTGTGGAACAGATCGGCGTAGAAAAGATTAACGAAATTGAAGATACTCCGATCGACTCCGTCCAGGTGGTCGATACGTTGGATATCCCGCTGGACACTTCTGTTGCTCTGTACGATTCCGTGGTGACCGACTGGATCGCCGAATGGGATTTCAACGATGCTGAAAACGTTGGCCTCGATGTAACGGGCCACGGTCACAATGCATCTGTCGGAGAAGGCGTGGTGAGCGCTGCTGATGGTGTCGCTAGCTTTGACGGAAAGTCAGGCATGATGGTTTCTCTGGACTCGGATATCCGTATCAATGAATTCGTGGTCGAGGCTCGCGTGAAGCCGACGAAGTTCGGTACGATGCAGAATATTATTGTGGCCGAGCCTCCTGGACGTGGAGTGGACGGCTGGCAGCTCCGTATCGACGAAGGGGTTCTCACGGTTCATCTTCGTGATGCCGATAGTAGCTATGTAGACTGGAGCATTTATCCGGGCAAGGAGATGATTCTGGGTGAATGGAACGAAATTCGCCTGGAACGCAATGCCGACAGCGTCAAGCTGTTCCAGAATGGTGAACTTACGGTTGCCGTGGCCTACCAGGGTGACTTGACCCAGATGTGCTACGACTGGGGTATCGGTTACGATGCGATGCAGCAAGGTTTCCATGACCGCTATTTCATTGGTGAAATGGACTACATCCGCTTTGGTGTGTTCAAGGGCTTTACCGAAGGTACCTTGGTTCCCAAGAATGAATGGCTGCTTGCCGCCTGGGAATTCAACGAACCGAAGTTCGTGGGACTTGACCGCATAGCGAACAATTCCACGAAGTATGTCGTCGGAAATGCGACTGTTGTCGATACGACGCTTGTGCTCGATGGTCAATCCGGTTTGCCGATTGAGCTCTCGAAGGTGTTCAAGCGCAATGCGTTTGCGATTGAAACCCGCGTGAAACCTGCCGCATTCTCTGAAATGCAGAATATCATTGTTGCCGAACCTCCTGGACGCTATGGTGACGGCTGGATTGTCCGCCTTGACGATGGCGTGCTGACGGTGCATTTCCGCGATGCCGAAACTGATGGTACGGAATGGAATGTGCTCAGGGGCAAGGAACTTGCTCTTGACGAATGGACCGAAATTCGGGTCGAACGTACCGCTGATTCCGTGATTGTTTTCCAGAACGGTGAACGTTCGGTGTGGGCCGCTGCGAAGGGCGATGTGTCCCAGCTGGGCTACAACATCGGCATAGGCTACGACGCTATGAGGCAGGCGAAGAGCGATCGCTACTTTAACGGTGAAATCGATTACATCCGTTTCTACGGACTATAGTTTTTACCGATTGCGAAAGCTTTAATCTATATTTGAAGGGACCTGTATGGTCCCTTTTCTTTTTGGGTAAATATGCAGATAGATGTCGGTATCATAAATTATAACGGTGGCTTGGAACTTTCGGAATGTGTCGGGAGCTTGCTTGCGCAGAGTGTGCCCGTCCGCGTTCTTGTTTTTGACAATGCCTCGACCGACGATTCAATCCAGCGGTTAAGGGAAAAGAATCTTGACTGCAAAGTTATCGAGAGCCCGAAAAATCTCGGTTATGCGGGCGCCTGCAATGGGCTCCTTGAAAATATGGATTCCGATATCCAGGTGCTTTGCAACATGGATTTGGAATTTGACCCGACCTGGGCCGAAAACTTGCTGCGTTGTTTTGAACGGCATCCGGAGGCGGGCTCCGTGGCAAGCCTCGTGATGGAAAAGAGCGGTGTCGTGAATGCGGTGGGCGTGCGGTTCGGTGCGGATCTGTTTGCGAAAAACGAGGCGAGCGGATTGGATATTGCCGAGGCTGACGTGCGCGAAAAGGAAGTGTTTGGCTGCTATGGGGCCGTGATGAGTTTCCGCAAGCCGGCCGCCGTTGCGGCGGGCAAGATGGATGCGAGTTTCTTTTTGTTCTTCGAAGAGACGGAGTGGTATTTCCGCCATAATTTGGCGGGCTTCAAGACGGTGTTCTGCCCCGAGGCAAAGGTCTACCATGAACGTTCGATGACTACGGTGCGCTACTCGCCGCGCAAGCTGTTTTATTCGGAAAGGAATCGCTTGCGGACTGCGGTTCGCCTGCTCCCTTTGGCAGATGTCCTGAAACTTCCGCTTCAGGGTTTCGTGCGTTACCTGAACATGGCGAAGGGCGGGGTTCCGGGACAATCGGGTGATGGAAAGAAACTTTCGAAGGTGTCGATCTGTGTCGCCCTGGCGAAGGCTTGGCTGCAGGCGCTGGCGATGCTTCCGGATGAATTGGTGATTCGCAAGAAGTATCGCAAGAAATTCGGGAATGTCGGTGCCAAGGTCCGCGAGATTCTTGATGCGTATCCGATTGAAAATAGGTGATGCTAAATAGGAAATGCTTTTTGCCGAAAGTTCGGCTTTTGCTATCTTTAATTCTATGGATTCTTTGACGATTGTTGCGCCGATGACGCCTATGGGCGTCAGTGCCGTTGCCGCGCTTCGCGTGAGCGGCACCCACGTCCGTGACGTGGTTCGGCGCCTATTCGGTGCACGTGCCGCTGAAAACCTGGTGCCTCGAATGGCGAACCTTGGGACCGCTCGCGATCCGCAGACGGGCAAGGTGCTCGATAGTCTCTTGTACATCTACTTCGAAGCGCCGAATTCCTACACCGGCGAGGATGTCCTGGAAGTTTACCCGCATGGAAATCCGCTGATTGTCCGCGACTTGTTGCAGACAATTCGCAGCATCGAGGGCGTTCGCCTGGCTGAACCCGGTGAATACACTCGTCGTGCCTTCTTGAATGGCAAGATGGACTTGACCCAGGCTGAATCGGTGGCCGACGTTATCCATAGCGCAAACCGCGCCGAACTTGAGAATGCCCATCGTCTGCTTTCGGGCGCCCTTTCCAAGAAAATCGCGACGCTTACGGCGCAGGTCAAGGACATCTCGGCTCGCCTGGAACTTGATGTGGACTTTGCCGAAGAAGAGGCGGATCCCGACTTTAGTGGCTGGAAGCAGAAGTTTGAGAATATCCGTGAATCGATCAAGGGAATTCTGAACAGCTTTCGCGGCAAGGCGAACTTGAGCAGGCTCCCGCTTGCGGTTCTTTATGGTGCTCCGAATGCGGGCAAGTCGAGCCTGGTGAATGCGCTCCTCGGTGAAGACCGTGTGCTTGTAAGTAACGTACCGGGCACGACGCGCGATTTTGTTGAAGTCCGCCTGTTCCTGGATGGCGGTGAAATCCGCTTGATCGATACCGCAGGCATTGCGGACAAGGCGACCGACGAACTCGATGCGCTCAGTATGAAAAAGTCGCGCGAGATTCTCGACGAAGCCGACATGAAGATTCTCGTGGTGGATGGAAACAACTCCGCTGGGAACAAAGAAGGTGTCATCCTGAGCTATACAACACTTGGGACGAAGTCCCTTAGTGGCTGTTATCCACCTTGTGGAGAAGCGCAAGCGGAGTCGAAGAATCTCAAACCAGATTTTGTTGTCGTTTCGAAGAGCGACTTGGCCGCAAATGTCATTGCGAGGAGCGAAGCGACGAAGCAATCTCCTGATACAAGTCATCTTAATGTTTCTTCCAAGACCGGCGAAGGCCTTGCCGAACTCAAGAAAAACATGAACGCAATCTTGTTCAAGAAATCTGAAAACGCCGAAGATCTCTGGATTACGAGCGAACGAGAAAAGTCTTGCCTCGAAGAAGCCCTTGCGGGTGTTGACCGCGTGCTTGACCTGCTAGAGAAAAACCCTGCAGTGGAACTGCTTGCTTTTGAAATGCAGCTGGTGCGCAGGGCGCTTCAGAGTATCACGGGCGAAATTTCGTCCGAAGACATTTTACAATCTATTTTCGCGGGGTTCTGCATTGGAAAGTAGTTACATTGGCGCGTTGATGTCCATCTTTATTTTCGGCACTTACATGACCCCCCTCAAAAAGTGGCCGAAGTTTTCGAGCTGGGCATTCCTTTCGATGATGACTTGGGGCGTGCTTATCAGTGCGCTCGTGGTTGCCTTTGTCACGGGAACGTTTAACTTGAGCCCGGTCGGTTTTTTCTGTGGCTTGTGGTGGGTCATTGGCGGAACGTTCTGTTTCTGGGCGGTCAAGGCCGAGGCGGACTTGGCGGGTGCCGGCGTGCGCTCCATGGGAATGAGCATCTTGGCCTCGTTCCTTTCGGGGGTTCTGCTGTTTCACGAAAAGTCTTCGTTTGCGCTTTCGATCCCGGCGATTATCTGCTTTATGGTCGGACTCTCCCGGCTTTCGCCTTCGCATGGCGGCTCTATTTTCAAGAACTGGCGCTCGTTCCTGGGCGGTTTCGCCTTTGGTACTTACTTGATTCCCTTCAAGTTGGCGACGGCCGCGGGACTTGAATTGACCGATGTCGAATTCATGTGTCCATTCTCGATAGGCATCTTTTTTGGTAGTCAGCTCTTAATTGGCATTCTTCAGATTCGCCGTCATAAATTCTATTGGTATCCGCTTGCTCCGAGTGTCGTGAGTGTTATCGCCGGATTCTTGTGGATGGCGGGAATGCACGGTTGCTTCTGGGCAATCGACCCGGAAGGGGCGCTCGGTTATGCCGTCGGTTACCCGCTCACGCAGCTGAACTTACTGGTGAACCTCGGCTGGGGAGTGTTTGTTTTCGGTGAGTACAAGACCGCGAAGGAACGAATCAAGCTGCTCCTTGCTACGTTCATTATTCTCGCGGGGGCAGTGCTGCTGACCCTTTCAAAAGGTTGATTCGATTATCTATTTCTGAAAAAAAAAGAAAGAGAACTTTTTAGGTTCTCTTTCTTTTGGTTTAAGGGGAGTCCGCTTATTTGTTGATGAACTGCGGAATGCCCTTGTATTTTTCCATATTCTTCATGATGCTGACCATTTCCCAGTCTTTTTCCTTGAAACGGCGGCGCAACAGCGCGACGAACACTTCCATCAGCATCAGACAGTCGTAAACGGCGCGGTGCATCTTGTCGGCTTCGATCTTCATGGCGATTTCGTCGCGACGCTTGAACATGTTGGCGAGAATGCCGAGCTTGTGAGAACTTGCTTCGGGGAGAATGGCCTTGGAAATCGCGAGGCTGTCGATGACGGGGTTGCCGGGGACGACCTGGGGATTGTTCTTGTAGGCGACACGGAGGAAGCTTGCGTCGAAGTTTGCGTTGTGGGCGATGAGGATGGTGCTCTGGCCGCAGAATTCGGTGAACTTCTTGATGGCGTCACCGACGACGGGGGCGTCCTGCACATCGCTGTCGTAAATATGGTTCACGGCGGATGCTTCGGCAGGAATCATCATGTTCGGCTTCACGAATGTTTCGAGTTCGCCGAGCAGCTTGGGAACGACCTTGCCGCCCTTGGTTTCCACGGTGAATTTAACGGCGCCGATTTCAATAATTTCGTCTTTCTGGTTGTTGAGGCCTGTAGTTTCAAGGTCAAAGGCGACAAATTTAGGTGGCATTAGAATCACGTTAATAACCCTCTTGAAAAAATGAATTCACCATGGTAGTGTTTTTATCAGTCACAAAGATACTTAATTTCAATGTCAATAGATGTCAGAGGAAGGGGCAAAATGAATTTATCCCATGTTTTTAGGGTGAAATGGGCGCCATATCGGGCTGAAACCATCCATAGGGGGCGGTTGCTTTTTTGGGAAAGCCACTGTGATCCGGGCTTGATTTTGAGTGCGGGGCCCCGTGGACCGTCGAGCGCCATCCCTGCAAAATGTCCCTGCTGGAGTGCGTCTAGAATATGCCTGATGTTGCTTGCTCCGTGGCTACTTGAACCGCGCGTGACGATGTAGCCAAATTGTTGAGCGAGCGTTGCGAATATTTCTCCGTCTCCGGATTCCGAAATAAAGGCGTGTACCCCCCAATTTTTGAATGCGGCCGTGGCGGCAAGCAGGTCTCGGTGCCATATTCCGAGAATTCCCGGAGAAAAAGAATCGGGGGTCTTGAGCTTGACGCGCAAGCTTTTTATCCAAAGACTAGCCAAAAAAAGCGCCAGTCTGACCTTGAAAGGCTGTTTGGTCATGCTGTAAAGATAAAAAAATGCAAAAAAACTTTGGTTTACCCTTGAAAAGGGTGAAAATTTTACCTATATTGCGGTTCACTTTGGCGACGTACCCAAGTTGGTAAGGGGCGGCTCTGCAAAAGCCTTATTCATCAGTTCGAGTCTGATCGTTGCCTCTCAAAAGACCTTTTCTCACCCCGAGAAAAGGTCTTTTTTCTAAATTGCGGTTATGGCTTTTGTTCATCTTCAAGTTCATTCTGAATTTTCTGTTTTACAGTCTTCTGCTCGTCTAGACGGCATTTTGGCTGCCGCTGCCGACGAAAACGCACCTGCAGTCGCCCTTACCGACCATGGCGCGATGTTCGGTATTCTAGAAATTCAGACTCGCGGAAAAGACATGAACAAGGCCCGCAAAGAAAAGGGCCTCCCGCCGGTAAAGACGATCTACGGCTGCCATATTTATGTGGATACCTCGAGCGCGAACCAGAAGGATCCGATCACGTTTGAGCGATTGACGCTCCTGGTCGAAAACGAGGCGGGCTATTATAATCTGCTCCGTATTGTGAGTTACCGCTACGAAGACGGTGACCGCTGGGCAGAAATTCCGTCGGTGCCGCTGTCGGTTATCGAAGAGCATAAAGAAGGCATTATCGCCATTGCAGGCGATTTCTTTAGCAAGTACGGCCAGAGTGTCGCGGCTGGGCGCAATAGCGTTGCCCGCGAATACATGGAAGCCCTCGACAAGATTTTTGACCACGACCATCTGTACATTTCGGTGTGCGACAACGGTGTGCCGCAGCAAAAGTTGTTGAACGACTACAATGTCAAGCTGGCTGGCGAGTTGGGTCGCGAAATTGTTGCCGTAGGCGATGTCCATTACATTAAGCCCGAAGATGCCGAAGCGCACAAGATTTTGCGTTGCATTGCCTTGAAAGAGACGCTCAATGGTTTCGATGACAAACATTTCCCGGATAACGGTAAATTCTATTTCCGTAGCGAAGCCGAAATGGTGGAAATGTTCGGACATATTCCGGGGGCCATCGAAAATACGGTGAAGATTGCAGAACGATGCAATTACACGGTCAAGACCGGTATCGGCGATGAATTCTGGCCCCGCTTTAAAATTCCTGAAGATTTCTTGTCCTCCGATGAATACCAGAACATCAAGGCGATTATGAAGGCGGAATACGACGCGGAATATCCGGTCGTACGTGAACGCGAAGTCAAGGGTGTCATCAAGGACAAAAAGAAAAAGGTGACGGCAACTTATTGTGCTGACAAGGGAATTGCCGAAGACGCCCTGACCGACGAAGACAAGGCCGAAATTGAACGCCTGTCGCAGCCGGAATTCTTTGACGAAGACGATCAAAAAGCTTGGGACAAGAGCGTTCGCCGCTGGTGCAAGCCGGGTGGCGATGCCGATATCTACATCACGCATCTTTGTAATCAGCGCCTCAAGTGGCGTTTCCCGAAAGAGGACTTTAAGTTCCCTGCCCACGAAACCGATGTGGGCAAGCGCATGTACAAGGAACTGAACTGTATCCGCAACATGAACGTGGCGGGCTACCTCTTGATTGTGTGGGACTTTATCAACTGGTCCCGTGAACACGGAATTCCCGTGGGTCCGGGCCGTGGTTCTGCCGCAGGTTCCTTGGTCACTTACATTATCGGTATTACCGACATCGACCCGCTCACCTTCGATCTCCTTTTTGAACGATTCCTGAACCCCGAACGTGTGTCGATGCCTGATATCGATACCGACTTTGCGGACCGTGACCGCGGTCGCGTGATTCAGTACGTGACGGACAAGTACGGCAAGGAATGCGTGGGCCAGATTATTACCTACGGTATGCTCAAGTCCAAAGCGGTGATTACCGACGTGGCTCGCGTTTTAGGGCTTCCGCCTGCCGAAGCAAAGCAGATTACCAAGCTGTTCCCGCAGCGCACCTTGAACTTTAGCCTAAAGCAGGCTTGGACGGGTAAAGACAAAAAGGGCAATAACCTGGAAGACGGTTACAGCCCGGAACCCCTGCAGGCGATGATTGGCAGCCGTGCCAGTTACCAGAACTTGTGGGATATCGCTAAAAAGCTCGAAGATTTGCCGCGCCAGACCGGTGTGCATGCTTGCGGCGTGGTGATTACGCCGACCCCGATTTATAACCTTGCGCCTTTGTACCGTGCCGCCCCCGAAGATACGCCGGTGGTGATGTACGACAAGCACTACGCCGAAGACATCGGACTTTTGAAGATGGACTTCCTTGGCCTTATCAACTTGTCTATCATTCAAGACACGGTGAACATGGTCAAGAAGAATCGTTCGATCGAACTTGACATGGGACATATTCCGCTCGATGACAAGGAAACGTTCGACTTGCTCGGCAAGGGAATGACGACAACGGTGTTCCAGTTCGAATCTCCGGGTATGCAGAAGTACCTGCGTGAACTTAAGCCCACTCGAATCTTCGACCTGATCGCTATGAACGCCCTGTATCGTCCGGGGCCGATTGACCAGATTCCGCACTTTATTGCCCGTAAGAACGGTCAAGAGGAAATTGACTGCTACCACCCCGACTTGGAACAGGTGCTGGGCGAAACCTACGGCGTGATTGTGTACCAGGAACAGGTGATGAAGCTTGCCCAGATTTTGGGTGGCTACTCGCTGGGTGGCGCTGACAATATCCGCCGTATCATGGCCAAAAAAATGCCCGAAAAGATGGCGAAACTCGAACCGGAGTTTTTCCAGAAATGTCTGGACAATGGCTATGACAAGGCGATGATTCAGAAGGTTTGGGATGCGGTGCTCCCGTTCTGCGGATACGCGTTCAACAAGAGCCATGCTGCTGCTTATGCTTATGTGGCTTACCAGACGGCATACCTGAAGGCACATTACGGCCCCGAGTACATGGCCGCCTCGATGACCTCGAAGATGGGCAAGACCGAAGATATTGTGACGATTATCTTGGAATGCAAACGTCTTGATATTGATGTGGTGTCGCCGAATATTAACGCCTCGATGGGCGAATTTGTGGCCACTCCCGACAAGAAGATTCTTTTCGGTCTCGCGGGCATTCGTAACGTGGGCATTGGCGTTGTCGAAGATATTGTGGCCGAACGCGAACGGCGCGGAAAGTTCAAGGACATCTTTGATTTCTGCAAGCGTGTGACCGAATATCAGGGCGAACAGAAGGAAAAACGTCCGCCCATGAACAAGCGCCTGATTGAAAGCCTGATTATGGCGGGCGCCCTGGACGAATTGCCGGGAAGTCGCGCCGTGCTGATGGCGACTGTAGACCGTGCCATGGAAGTGGCGTCCCGATTCCAGGAAGATAAGGATCGTGGACAGATGTCGCTCTTTGATATGGGCGGTAGTGCACCTTCGATGGATAGCTCCGCCGAAGTGCTTGAGGAAGCCGAGGAATGGACCGCGATGGAAATGCTCAACAAGGAACGCGATGTCTTGGGAATGTTCCTTTCGGGGCATCCGCTCGATGAATTCCGTCCGGAACTGCAAGGCTTTACGACTTGCTCCTTGGAAGAAGAGGATCTTTCTCGCCATGTGGGTGGTACGATCATTGTTGGTGGTGTTGTAACCAAGTTGCGTTCTATTGAAACCAAGAAAGGCGACACGATTGGTGTGGGCGCTATCCAGGATTTCCACGGTGACCTGGAAATGTTCTTCAAGAAGGACCTGTGGGAAAAGTTCCGTGATACGGTGGCGCTCGATGACCGCGTACTTGTTAAGGGAAGTTTGGAACAGCAGCGTATGGGTGACGGCGTACAGATTGTCGTCGAAGAGGTAATCCAGCTAGACCGCGTGCGTTCGGACATGGTCACTCATATCCACATGGTTCTTTATTCTTCGATGGTTGATGACAATTTCACCGACAAGTTGATGGCCGCCATGGAAAAGTATGAACCCTTCGAAGGCGAGCGCGGTTGCGAATTGGTTTGCCATGTTGAAACAGACTCGGGAAATATGCACGTGTTGGCCTTGAAAAATAAGAAGGTCGTTTATACTCCGGAATTGCTGCAGTTCCTGCGTAAGGACTTGGGCATAGCGAAGATTTGGGTGTCGAATCGCGCCAAACGGTAAAGAGGATTGTGCCCTTGCCGTATATTCTGGTTTGTGCGGGTGAAGATTCGGGGGATGTGATTGGCGAACCCCTGGTCTGTGCGCTCCGTTCCCGAAATGAGGTGGTCAAGGGGGCAGGGGGGCGCCGGATGCAAACGGCGGGAATGATCCCTCTGGTTGATTTTGGACTGTTGCCTGTTTCGGGCTTTGGTGATGTCTTGCCCAGGTATTTGAAACTGCGCCGTAGCTATAATGTTCTGAAATCGGCACTTGAATCGTCGGAATGTCTCGGCCTTATCGCCATCGATTATCCAGGCTTCAATATGAAACTGGTTGAACGGGCGGGAGAATTACGTAAGCCTGCCCTGTATGTGGCGCCTCCGCAGGTGTGGGCCTGGAAAAGGAAACGCGCAAAAGTTCTGGCTCGTAATCCGTATGTCAAGTTGGCGGTGTTCTTTGATTTTGAAGAGCGGGTCTACGCAGATGCGGGCTGCAATGTCGTGCGCGTGATGCATCCGTTCATCGATAAAAATGAAGAATTGAAAATTAAAAATTCGGAAACTGACGTCGGTAGGGATGTGTCATTGCGAGGGAACGCAGTGACCGAAGCAATCACTACTCAAAGATTTTTGTTATTGCCTGGTAGCCGTAAGTCGCAGGCGTTGCGTAATTTGCCTGTTTACCTGAATGCCATCGCGAATCTGAATCGGCCTCCAGAATCGGTTACGATCGCCTGTGCCCGCAGGGAGCTTGTGGCACCTATTCAAGAATTTGTCAGTGTTTTTTGTAATTCTCATCATTTAAAGAATCTTGCGAATGTGCAGGTGGTTGAGGTGCCGTCGGAAATTTCTGCCCGAAGGGAGTCCTTTGGTGGCTATTCCTTTGCTCTAGCCTGCCCGGGAACAGTGACCTTGGAACTGGCCCTGTCAGGGTGCCCAATGGTCGTTTGCACCAAGCCTGATATGCTTACTTATTGCTTGGGCCGCATTTTTATTAAGACAAAGTTTTTTGCCTTGCCGAATATCATCTTGAATGAACAGGTGTATCCTGAATATATTCTCGGACCCTTCCAAGGTTGTCCTCGACTGAACCGTGAATTTTTGGGGAAAGACCGTAGACATGACATCTACGCAAAACTTTCCGTCGGGCAAACACTTGAGCAATTAGCGACGGAATTTCTTCGCCAGTTCGTCGAGGGTAAAGCGGAGTAGCGTCGGATGCCCGTAGGGGGACTTGAGCGGTTCCTCGGTTAGCATCAGTTGGCTCACGAGTGCCGCCATTTCTTCGGACTTTAGCTTGTCTCCAGCCTGGTAGGCGTTCGTGTTCGCCCATGCTTTAGCGATGGTGTCTTGAACTTTTACCATGTCGCCTTCGCCCTTGCCTTCGTCACCGATGCTGTCCAAAAAATCCTTGACAGCCTTGATGGCGCGCGATAGGGGAAGTGCGCTTGGAATCGCGCGGATCTGATAGGTCTCTCCGCCGAAATGCTCTATGTAGAATCCCAAATGCTTGAACTGGTCCTCGACACTCTTGAGGGCTTCCACCTCTATTTTAGAAAGCTCCAGAAGCTCCGGGAACAGAAGCTCTTGGCTATCGAGGGCGGCACCGTTTTTGAGGATGTCGAGCGCTTGTTCGTAAAGTACTCGCGAGTGGGCGGCGTGCTGGTCGATCACTAAAAGCCCGTTGGAATCTTCGCCGGCGATATAGGTGTTTGCAATCTGGAAGAATGTCGGCGGATTCCAGGCCGGTTCAGGCACCGTGGGCTTCAGGGCTTCGTTCCCTTCGAGTGAAATGACCTTGCCTGCTTCAGGGGTGCTGAACATATCCTGGGCGAGGTCTTCAAAAGCATTTGCCTTGCGAGACTTTTCGAAGCTGAAATTACCGGGACGGTTCGACATTTCGGGAATGTCGCCAGATGATTCTTTAGTTGCAAATCCAG
This sequence comes from Fibrobacterales bacterium Fibro_02, assembly GCA_001603905.1. GTDB lineage: Bacteria > Fibrobacterota > Fibrobacteria > Fibrobacterales > Fibrobacteraceae > Fibrobacter. The sequence continues at coordinate 2,971 of LVAE01000075.1, read as the reverse complement.
GTACGAAATTTGTTGGATTTGTGGGACGAATCGGTTCCGAGAATCCGTAGGGAACTTTCGGCTCGTGTACATCATCTGCAAAGGGGGCCGGCGAAAAAGAGGTGTTGCGAGTCCCGGCGGTTGTGTCGCGGCCCCCCGCGATTTCATCGCTCAAGTCAATGAGCGGCGAATTCGCTTCCATGTCCTTGGTGAACGTGTCGCGGATGGCGTGCGTGACGACGAGGAAGACCAAATTCTGGTTGGCGAAACGGACTTCACGCTTGGCGGGGTGAACGTTCACATCGAATTCCATATCGGGCATGTCCAGGAACAGAACTGAGACGGGCTTGCACTGGGCTCCGTAAGGTTCGTAAGCCTGTTGGACGGCCTTGGTCACCATCTTGCTTTCGATGGGACGGTTGCGGATATATAGAAACTGATGATTGCGTTTGCCGTTGGTTTCGGTGGTGGGGGAGATGTATCCCCATACATGAACGCCCGCTTCGGTGTAGTCGACGGGCAGAAGCGCCTTTGCAATTTTGGATCCGATGGCTTCGGCAATACGGTTGCGCAGTTCCCCCGGTACTCCCGTAAATACGGTCTTGTCGCCGACCTTGTAGTCGAAACGGATTTCGGGGTGCGCAATGGCAGTGCGCAGGACGACGTCGAAAATCCTTGTTCCTTCGGCGGTTTCGCTACTTAAGAAGTTGCGGCGAACGGGCGTGTTGTAGAAGAGCTCTTCGACTAAAAAGGTGGTGCCGCGGCTAGCTTGTACGTCTTGCTTTTCGATGACGTTGCCGCCTTCCAAAAGAATTCGGCCGGAATCTCCATCGTCAGTAGCGCTCGTTATCGTTAATTTGGATACAGCGGCGATCGAGGCGACAGCTTCACCTCTAAAACCATTGGTGTGCAGGTGAAACAGGTCTTCTGCATTAGATAGTTTGGATGTAGTGTGCCGCAAATAACACAGGTCCAAATCGGCGGAATTCATTCCTTTTCCGTTGTCCGAAACCTGGATTTTTTTCTTGCCTCCCTGTTCTATGGAAACTTGTATACGGGTGGCTCCAGCGTCAATTGCGTTTTCGATCAGCTCCTTTACTGCAGAGGCGGGGCGCTCTATGACCTCTCCTGCGGCGATTTTATTGATGATTTCATCTGATAAAACGTGTATTTCGGCTGATTTCATGGCATAAATATAGCCTTTTAGGACAAGATTTCGTATTTTTTTACTAAATTAATTCAACAAATGGCTGAGTGGTAGTTAGGATAACCATTCTATAGAGTGAGGTAAAAAAGTGCTTTCGAACCTATTCTTACAGCTGACTCATATCGAGTTACTCATTAAGTATCCCGTCAAGGATATCTTGACTCTTATCAAACGCGATCCGCGTTTTACGGTCAAGGTTCTTAATGACATCTATTTCGAAGATTCATTTGTAGATGAAGGCATTCACCGCCTGATCATGAACAATGTGGTGAACTGGCTCTATGAGAGGGGTGAAAACCCGGATGCCTTTGTGCAGAACATCATCGACCGCTGTGCGTCGTTCGAGGCCGTTCCGGCCCGTAGCGTGCTGCGCTCCTACCTGCCTTATGTGTCGCAGTTCTATGCGACCGAGGATGTCCGCCAGCTTTGCCTTGACATTATTCCGAAGCGCTATCCCTTGCTCACGAACTCGAAGTTCCTCCGCCGCGACCTTGTTGATGGTTACCGCAAGGAATACTTCACCTACCGCTTTGATTCTCCGGGTCTTTTGATCACGAACCCCATGCGCTGGTTCAACGGCCTGGTGCAGTTGGGTCCCATTTTCCTGAATACCCCTCGCTATGAATTGATCGAATACAAGGCCAGCCAAACCTCTTTTGCCGAAGCTCTTGAAAACCGTGCTACGGCTGAAGTGCGTGATGATGGTTGTGTTTATGTGAATGGCCGCCAGGTCGGTAAGTACATGACCTTCGGTGATTGCCTTGATGAATACGGCCTTGACTGGGAGTTCGACGCCGAACGCAAGATGGCTTGCATCCGCGCCACCGAAGATGTGGTGGACGAAAAGGTGGGTGCCGTGCTGATCCATAAGGGTTGCTATTACGGCGCACCGGCTAGCGTGGTCTACTTTGATTATAAGGCGAACGTTGTTGCTCCGGAACCGTTCAACAAGCTCATGAGCGCCGTCGTGAAGCAGGAGTTCGATTCCTGGGAACCGATCCAGAAGGCTCAGGAACAGCTCCTCGAAGCGATGAACGACTCCGTAACGGTCATCTACTACAAGAGTGACGATTCCATCTCTGTGAATAGCAAGCACTTGATGCGTAACGTGCCGGCTCGAATCCTGCGTAACCTGCTCCGCGAATACAGCGCTACGGGCCGCGAAGAATTTGAGAACCGCGAATTCAAGCGCGACTCTTCTATTTGCATGGATCCTCTGCGTCCGAACTTCGAAAGCCGCTTGAACCGCGTCATTGCTCATATCAACGGCTCTGACGATCCGGAACATCCGTCCGAAGGTGTGAAGAAGTATTTCGAAATCGAACGTCACCGTCGTGGTGGTTTCCGTTTTGTTCCGAAGTGCAAGATCATCTTCCACGAAGAGTAAACGTTTGTTTACTTGCGGTACGAATGTAATTGATGTGGATTAATAAAATAAGCAAATTGGTAGTTCTCAATTCAAAATAAAAGGATATATTTAGAATTGTGAAACGGTAGAAGGGTAAATCCTGAAACGACACTATCATTGCTCCCCTCCTGGTAGGTTCAAGGTTCCACATACCGATTCATATTTTCTCCTTCTTAGGAAAGGGCTCCCGCAAGGGAGCCCTTTCTTTTTTGTCCCTTTAGGGACAAAAAAGAAAGTCCTTCGGCTCAGCCATGCCAGTCTGCAAGCAGCCTGTCGCGGCGTTCGCCTTGCGGACTTTTCTTTCAGCCGGTTCAGCGGCTCGGTCCTATATTTAAAAAGGACGAAAATCACCCCTTCATTAGTCTATTTTTAGAAAT
>LVAE01000011.1 GCA_001603905.1 Fibrobacterales bacterium Fibro_02 | reverse complement strand
ACCGATGTCTACCGCAATTACAACGGCACGACTTGGGAAAAGGTGACGGGTATCGACAACACGGCCTACGTGGTGGGTGACCCTGAAAACGACGACGTGTTCTACGCCTATACCAAGGCGGATGGCAAGTTCTATAAGAGCTCCGATGCGGGTGCTAGTTTCAAGGCCGTAGGTACGCCGGGCGTAAGTGCTTTCAAGAAGTTCCGTGCCATTCCGGGCTTTGAGGGTGACTTGTGGTTGCCTGTCGCTATTCAGGATCCGTCGAACGGAACGCCGGCAAGCGGAAAGCTCTTGCATTCGACCGATGGCGGTGCCACTTGGGCTACGGTTGAAGGAGTCGGCTACTGCGAAGCGGTGGGCTACGGTGCCCCCAAGGAAAAGGGCGGCTATCCGGCAATTTATGTCTTTGCAACGGTCGGTAAGGTAACGGGCGTGTTCGGCTCCGATGACAAGGGTAAAACCTGGACTCGCGTGAATGACGACGGTCACGAATACGGCGGCCTTGCAAACGGCGAATTCGTGATGGGCGATATGAACACCTACGGCGTTGTGTACATGAGTACGGCTGGCCGCGGCATTGCAGCCCGCGTGCCGAGCGACTGGAAAATGGGGAGCTCTAGTTCCGATGGATCCACGAAGGTTGTCCCGAAGGCGAATGTCGTATCGAATGCCTCGGTTGCCTATGCGCATGGAAACTTGGAACTGACGTTGAATGCATCGAGCGCACGCGTGAGCGTGTTCGATATGAATGGCAAGAAACTCTTTAGCCGCTATTACAGCAGCTCTGCATCGGTTCCGCTCAAGGAACTCGTGAAGGCGAAAGGAAGTTACTTTGTCCGCGTCGACAACGGCAAGAAGGTTCTGTTTGCGAATCGTGTGATCGTGACACGATAATTGAAATAAAATAACGATTTTCTTGATAAATGAAAAGTCCCGCCGGGTTTAACCTAGCGGGACGTTTTGCAAATTAGAGATCTTTGTTTATGTCATTCTCGACCGAAGGGAGGGCGGACAGCACTTGGCAACTTGTTGCCTTAGTGCGCATGGTCCTCGAAGGGGAGAATCCAGTGCTGGATCCCGTCGCTACGCTCCAGGATGACTTGGACTATTTCTTCTTCTTTTTGCTTTCGAGCCATTCGTCGAAGGTAATGCTGCGGTCGATGACGCCGTTCGGGGTCAGTTCGAGCACGCGGTTCGCAATCGTCTGTACGAATTCGTGGTCCTGTGAGCAGAAGATAATCGGGCCCTGGAATGCGGTGAGGCCGTTGTTGAGGGCGGTGATGGCTTCCAAGTCGAGGTGGGCGGTCGGTTCGTCGAGAAGCAGGCAGTTGGCGTTTGCAAGCATCATCTTGGAGAGCATGCAGCGCACCTTTTCACCACCGGAGAGCACGTTGGCACTCTTGAGGGCTTCTTCGCCGGTAAAGAGCATTCGGCCGAGGAATCCGCGGATGAAGGTTTCGTCCTGTTCCTTGCTGTACTGGCGCAGCCAATCCACGAGGGAGAGGTCCGTTCCGAAGTAGGCATCGTTGTTCTTGGGGAAGTAGCTGTAGCTGATGGTGTTGCCCCACTTGAGTACGCCATCGGGTGCCTTGGTTTCTTCGGCAATGAGCTGGAAGAAGGCGGTCTTGAGTGTGTCGTATTCACCGACGAGGGCCACCTTGTCGCCGCTGTTCAGGCTAAAGTCGAGTCCCTTGCAAATGATGCCGTCACCGCCGTCAATGGTGGCATTCTTGACTTCGAGCACGATCTTGCCCGGTTCGCGGTCCATCTTGAAGTTGACCCACGGGAACTTACGGCTGGAAGCAGGCATTTCTTCGACGGTCATCTTGTCGAGGAGCTTCTTACGGGAGGTGGCTTGCTTGGCCTTGGCGGCGTTACTGGCGAAGCGGCGAATGAACGCCTTCAATTCTTCAATCTTTTCTTCGGCGCGGCGGTTCTGGTCCTTGCGCTGCTTCTGGGCGAGCTGGCTAGCTGCATACCAGAATTCGTAGTTACCGCCGTAGATGTTGATCTTGCCGTAGTCGATATCGCAAGTGTGCGTACAGACTGCGTTCAAGAAGTGACGGTCATGGCTCACCACGATCACGATGTTTTCAAAGCGTTCGAGGTAGTCTTCGAGCCAGCCGACGGTTTCCAAATCCAAGTGGTTCGTCGGTTCGTCAAGCAGCAAAATGTCCGGGTTGCCGAACAGAGCCTGGGCGAGGAGCACGCGAATCTTCTGGCCGCCGTCGAGGTCTGCCATCAGGCTGTAGTGCAAGTCTTCGGGAATGCCGAGGCCCTTCAGGAGCACTGCTGCGTTCGAATCGGCTTCGTAGCCACCGATTTCGCCGAAACGGGTCTCGATTTCCATAGCCAGCATGCCCTGTTCTTCGGTCATTTCGGGGAGCGCGTAGAGTTCGTCGCGCTTCTTGCCGAGTTCATAGAGCTCGGGGTAGCCCATCATAACGGTTTCGAGAACGGTGTTCTGTTCGTAGGCGAAGTGGTCCTGCTTCAGGACGGCGATGCGTTCGCCCGGGTCCTTGGTGACTTCACCGGTGTTGGGTTCGAGTTCGCCCGAAAGGATTTTCAGGAAGGTGGACTTTCCGGCGCCGTTCGCGCCGATGACTCCGTAGCAGTTGCCGCGCTTGAAGGAGAGGTTTACTTCCTTGAAGAGAACACGGCTACCGTATTGAAGACTGACATTAGAAACGTTTAACATATGAATTTATAATCGTTTTATTTTGTCATTCTGAGCGAAGCATCGAAGATGCGGAGTCGATATACAAAACTTAGCAATTTATTGTTTTAGTTTTGTTATCCACTATGTGGAAGAATCTAGGTTGAAAAATTTTTTAGATCCTTCGACGCGCTTCGCTTGCTCAGGATGACACCTTGGTTAATTCTGGTTAGCCTTTTCCAACTCACGTGCGTTGATGATGAGCATCTGCAGGCGGTTTTCGATGTTCGCGAAGCTCGTATCCGGGTCGTAGTCGAGGCTCAAAACCTGGATATGCGGGCAACGTTCCTTCACAGCCTTGGTGAGGCCGCGGCCAGAGATGTGGTTGGCAAGGCATGCGAACGGCTGCAAAATGATGTAGCTGTTGATGCCGTGCTTTGCGTTGTACAGGATTTCGCCCGGAATCATCCAACCTTCACCCGTGTTGTAGGTGGGGTCGATGATATCGGACACGTAGTCCTTGAGTTCCACGCAGTCTGCATGATGTTCGTACAGCTTGAACTTGTGCATGGACTTGCGGGCGGTTTCTACAGCGTGCGTATAGACCTTTGAGGTCACGCCGCCTTCGAGACGGTCCATCATCGGGTTTGCTGAGAATCCGCGCTTGATCTTTTCTTCGCGAACCACTTCGTCAACGCGGAAGAAGTCTGTCATGCCCGGCAGGTAGACTTCCATGCCGTTGTTCATCAGGTAGTTTTCTACAAAGCCGTTTGCACTCGGGTGGTAGTTCATCAAGATTTCGCCAAGTACGGCAACGCGCGGCTTGCGGATGCCCTTCTTGCGTTCTTCGGTGATTTCGATACCGTTGAATGCTTCGATGCACTGTTCAAAGACTTCGATCAGCTTGGAGGGGCGCACGAGCTGCATGGTGGAGAGGTGGCCTGCAACGCCAATCACCTTCGGCATCCATTCGTCGTAAACCTTCTGGGTGTCGCCGGCGTTCACTTCGTACGGGCGAACGGCGCGGTACATGGTTTCGATAGCGTCCATGGTCACGAGGCCCCACAGCATGTGGAGTCTAAAGTCCAGACCCAGCTGGAAGCCCGGGTGCATTCCCTTGTAGTCCACACCGGTCGTAATGATGGTCACGTCCTTGAAACCCGCTTCGTCCAAAGCCTTACGGGCGAGTACCGCGTACTGCACGGCGCGGCAGTTTTCGCAGTTCTTCGCCAAGCACATGGAAACTTGGTTCTGCGGAACTTCGGGGTGATCGACGAGCCAGTGGAGCGCTTCGCCGATGTTCACCTGGCAGGGGAAGCAGATGTCGTTATGCACGTACTTCTTGCCGAGTTCGATTGCCTTCTTGTCGGCGACCGGCAAGTATTCGGCGATGAATCCTTCGCGCTTCATGTATTCGCTGGCGAGTACGGAGAAGGCGGGGGAGAGGTTCGGCGTCAGAATGCGACGGCGCTTCTTGTCTTCGGGCAAGAACGGCGTGTGGAACAGCGGTTCGTTGCTTTCGGGCTTGTCGGGCAGGTTCGCTGCACGGCGGGCCTTTACCGTTTCGATAAAGCTCTTGACGCGAATTCCCACGGGGCCGCGGGCATCGCCTTCGTCGAGCTTGAGCATGAGCATTTCCTTATTGGAATCAAGGTGCAGCATGCGCATCATTTCGTCGGTCAAAATCGAGTCGTGTCCGCAACCGAAGCTTACAATCTGGGCAAGTTCGATGTTCGGGTCCTTCGCTGCAATCATGGTGGCACCAATCATGCGCAGGTGGAAGGTGTTCTTGATTTCGATACGGGTGTGGTTCGGCACATCCTGGTCGTAAACGCCGGGGAGCGATTCGGTGGTGAGCACCGGAATGCCCATGGCGGTAAAGTGGCTTGCGATGTTGTGGTTGATGAGCGTGTCCGCATGGTAGGGGCGGCCTGCAATCACCACGGCAAAGGAGTTCTTCGCGCGTACATCGTCCAAAATCTTCTGGCCTTCTTCCAAAAGCGTGGTGCGGTAGTTGTTGAGTGCCTTCTCGCCTTCGGTAACGGCCTTGTCCAAAAGCTTCTTGTCGAGCTTCCAATGTTCGTGGAACCAGTCAATGGTCTGGCTTCTGCGGAGCTTGGCGTTGAACCAGTGGAAAATCGGCTGGTCCATGGGAACGCCGTAATTCTTTTCGGGTTCGTCGGTGTTCTTGCAAACGTTCGGGTAGGCCTGCACCACCGGGCAAACAGATGTTGCCGTGAACTTGGTGTGGTCACTCGGGATTGCAACCATCATCGGGAAGAAGATGCGGTCGACCTTCTTTTCAATGAGGCTGAGCACGTGGCCGTGCACGAGCTTTGCCGGGAAGCAAACCGTGTCAGAGGGCACGCTGTGGAGGCCCGCTTCGAACATCTTGTAGTCGCTCTGGCGGCTTACCACGACGGTGTAGCCGAGGCTAGTAAAGAAGGCCTTCCAGAAGGGGAGAGATGCCCAGAATTCGAGCACGCGCGGAATACCGATGGTCTTGCCGTTGTTTTCGACGAGCTTTGCCGGAGCGTAGTCCTTGACCAAGAGCTGGTTCGTGCGCTTGATCATGTCGGGCACGGCCTGCATCTTCTTGTTGATTTCGGCGATGAGTGCCTTGGTCTTCGGATCGTTCGGGTCGGCGGTGACTTCGCCGCGTTCGCAGCGGTTACCCGTCACGAAGCTTTGGCCATCGCTGAAGGTCACGATGGTGCGCGAGCAATGGTTGGTGCAGTACTGGCAGAGCTGACCCGGCTGGTTGTGCCAGCTGAAGGTCTTCATGGCGTCAAGCCCGATAAAGCGGCTCTTGAGTTCCGGTTCGGTCTTGCGCTTTTCTTCCATGAACTTCTTGGTCAAAAGAGCGATACCGATAGCGCCCATTTCGCCCGGACGTTCGGGGCGAATCGGCTTTAAGCCGGTGTACGAAGGCGCGGAGAACGGCGTTGTTCTTGAACGTACCGCCCTGCACCACGACCTTCTTGCCGAGTGTGTTGAGGTTACGGATACGAATCACCTTCGTGAAAACGTTATTGATAATGGAGCGGCAAATGCCTGCGATAATATCTTCGGGCTGCTTGCCGTCGCGCTGTTCCGTAATGATGGAGCTGTTCATGAATACGGTGCAGCGGGAACCCAGCTGAGAGGGGCTCTTTGCGTTGAACGCGAGTTCTGCAATCTTTTCCATCGGAATGCCGAGGCTGCGGGCATACGTTTCGATAAACGAACCGCAACCGGAAGAGCATGCTTCGTTCAGAATGATACCCGTGACCACGCCGTCCTGCACGGAGATGGCCTTCATGTCCTGGCCACCGATGTCGAGGATAAAGCTTACGTCGGGGCAAATCTTCTGGGCGGCGTTGGCGTGTGCGACCGTTTCCACCGTGTGGAAGTCGGCGTGTACGGCCTTCGCAAACAGCTGTTCACCGTAACCGGTAGTACCGACACCCAAGATGTTGAGCTTGCAGCCGTATTCTTCGTAGCGGTCCGAAAGTTCGTTGAGGGCGTTCTTGAGCACCTGCAGCGGTTCGCCGTTGTTGCTCGCGTAGAAACCGTCCACGATGTTTTCTTGTTCGTCCATGAGCACGAACTTCGTGGTGGTAGAACCCGCGTCGATACCCAGGTACACGTTGAGCGTAGAGCCCGATACGGGCTGCGGGTAGTGGTTGCCGGCCATCTTGTGTTCTTCGAGGAACATCTTGTATTCGGCTTCGTTCTTGAAGAACAGGTCGGCGGCAGCCTTGGCCTTGTTTTCGGCCTGGCGGGTTTCGTTAAAGTGGATGAGCGCGTCCAGGGAGCCTTCCTTGCGGTAGAAGCATTCCTGGTCGGCGAACATGGAGCCGAGAGACAGGGCTGCACCCATGGCTACGAGCACTTCGGAGTGTTCCGGCACAATGGCCTGTTCGTCGTTAATGCCCAGGCGTTCCTTGAAGGCGCGGACAAGCGTCGGGTTGAATGTGAGCGGGCCACCTTCGAAAATCACGGGCGGCTTGATTTCCATACCCTGGGCAAGGCCACCGATGGTCTGCTTCGCGATGGCATGGAAACTGGAAAGGGCGATATCTTCCTTGGCGATGCCGTTGTTGAGCATCGGCTGGATGTCGGTTTTCGCGAACACGCCGCAACGGCCTGAAATTTCGTAGACCTTTTGGCCACGCTTGGCAAAGCCTTCGAAGGCTTCGGTCTTGATGCGCAGAAGTTCGGCCACCTGGTCGATGAATGCACCCGTACCGCCGGCGCACACGCCGTTCATACGCATGTCCGAGGCGATGAGTTTGCCGGTGGTCTTGTCTTTTTCGAAGAACACCACCTTTGCATCTTGTCCGCCGAGTTCGATGGCGACCCTGGATTCCGGGTAAGTTGCACGCACCGCAAGGGCGTTTGCCACGACTTCTTGCACAAAGAAGGCGTGGGTGGCTTCGGCGAAGGGCTGACCGCCACTGCCGCAGAAGGCGACCCTGAAATTCTTATCGGGGAAAAGTCCGTGCGCCTCGCGCAGCACTTCGAAAACCTTCTGTGCCTGCATGGCGTTGTGGCGCTGGTAGGTATAATGCAAAAGCTTGTTGGTCTCTGGATCGACAACCGCAATCTTCACGGTGGTGGAACCAACGTCCACGCCGACCCATAAATCGTTCTTCAAATTGCTCATAGTGGGCACAAAGATAGAAAAATGTAAACTTTTCAAATAGCTTTTTATCGCCTAAAAATGCCGAAAATCAAGAAAATGAAAAAAATGACTCGCAAAACGAGTCGAGTTAGCGAGGTCGAGGTCGCATCTTGCAAACCTCGATTTGGGAACCTCTAAATGACCTGCATCAGGCGCTTTTTGGCGGGGCCTTCGGGCAGTTCCAGGAACAGTTCCTTTGCAAATGCCTTGGTGAGCATTGCACGGGCCTTGTCGGAGGGAATTCCGCGACTCGTCAAGTAGAACATCTGATCCTTATCGAGTTCGCCCACGGTATTGCCGTGCGTGCATTCCACGTCGTCGTGGTAAATCTTGAGCACCGGCTTCACCGAAACGCTCGGGCCGTCGCTCAAAAGAATCGTATTTACCAGCTGGCTCGAATTCACCTTGCTGCAACTGTTGCCCACGACCACATGGCCGTCGTAACTGGCGTAGGCGTTTTCGTCAAGAATGTTACGAACAAATTGCGTGCTCACCGTTTCAGGGGCGTTGTGCAAAATCGTCAGGCGCTGGTGCTTGGAGGCAGTACCCTTCAGAATGTTCAGGCTGCGGTAATCGAAGTTGGCGCCTTCGCCGTTCAATTCGACGCGTGCACTGATGCGGCCAATGCCTGCGTCTTGCAAGACGTTCGCGAAATGCACCGTAGAATGCGCGGCCTGCTTGATGTCGAAATGCCTAAAGGTCAGCGGCAAGTCGTTTGCGGGGTTTGCAAAAAAGATTTCGAGCTCGGCGCCTTCGGCAACGTTAATATCGAAGCGCTCGGCGCAAATTTCGTGCATCACCTTGTTGTCAAGGATTTCGAAGCTTGCCTTCGCATTCTTGCCGACGTTCAAGACCGTGCGGCCGAAGTCGTTGTTGCACTTGAGCATCGCCATTTCGTTTTCGCCGTCATCAATCGTCTTCACGAGCTCACGGGCGTTGCATACAATCGGCAAAAGGGCGGCAAAGTCATCTTCGTTTGCGAAGTCTTCGCTGCTGGAGCATTCGTCTGCAATGCGGCAATTTCCGTCCGCACTCAGAATGTTCGGAATCTTGTTGACCGGGAAAAACGTCCACAATTCGTTATTGCGACGCGGCATTCCCAATTGTTTAATGCGGGTTATGGCGTCCATTAGTTTTCCTCGATCCAGTCGTAGCCTTGTTCTTCAAGCTTCAGCGCAAGTTCCGGGCCGCCGCTCAGGATGATTTTTCCGTGGCGAAGCACGTGCACGTAAGTCGGCTTGATGTAGTCCAGAAGTCTCTGGTAGTGCGTCACCAGAATCACGGCCTTTTCGGGCGACATAATCTGGTTGATACCGTGAGCCACAATGCGGAGAGCGTCAATGTCGAGTCCCGAGTCCGTTTCGTCGAGGAACGATACCTTCGGGTCCAGAATCGCCATTTGCAAAATTTCGTTGCGCTTCTTTTCGCCGCCGCTAAAGCCGTCGTTCACGCCGCGGTCGCGGTAACGGTCGTCCATTTCGAGCATGGCCATCTTTTCTTCGCAAAGCTTCTTGAAGTCGGCGTCGGCGAGCGGTTCAAGCCCCTGGTAAGCGCGCTTGGAGTTGAGCGCCATCTGCAAGAATTCCACGTTGTTCACGCCCGGAATTTCGGTGGGGTACTGCGTGCTGATGAAGAGGCCCGAATTGGCGCGGTCGCAGATTTCCATCGAGAGCAGGTCCTTGCCGTCGAGAGTCACGGAACCGTCGTTCACGGTATAGGCGGGGTGGCCTGCGATTACCTTTGAAAGCGTACTCTTGCCAGACCCGTTCGGGCCCATGATGGCGTGAACTTCGCCCGGTTTGACTTCCAGGTTGATACCCTTCAAAATTTGGGTTCCGTCTTCGATACTTGCTTTCAGGTTCTTGATGGACAGCATATTACCTCCGGCGCTTTTTGCGCTAGAATCAATTTTTACGGCACAAATTTAGAAAAACTTGCGGCCCGTGTCTTATCAATTTTTCTTATAATCAGACGAACGGTTTACCCGAAGTCGTCAAAGTCTTCGTTGAAGTTGTCGTCATTGCCGTAGGAGTAGGCTTCCTCGTCGTCATCGGAGGGTGGGGGAGGCTCGAAACCTTCGGGTGGTTCGTCATTGTTCGTGGAAGGCTCGCTTGCGGCCATTTGCTCATCGGCATATTCTGCAGGGGCCTGCTGCGGTTGCGGGGTGACAAACGGTGCTGCGCTGGGTTTCGTATTTTGCGGTGCAGCTGCGGGTGCGGCAGTATGCGTGGGAATGGACGGAGTGATTTCGGCCTGAACGGGTTCGCCGCTTTGAATGGCTGCCTGGAACTGCATCAGGGGAGTCCTACTGCGTACCACCTGGTCTGCAAAGGCGTCAATGTTGATTTTTTCGGCGTTGAATAGGTTGTTCAGCTTCTGCATGCCCTGCGTAAACTTGGACATCTGCATACGCACCGAGACTGCCTCGTTGGTATTTAGCGGAATCTGGTGCTTTTGACGGTCGCAGAGCTTGGTCGAAAGAACGGTGAGAGTCTGGTAGAATTCAACAATTTCCTGGGGCGGTTTCCACTTTTCTTCGGGAAGCCCTTCCAGGAACAGCTTGAGCGTGGGCGACACGTTGTCGTAAAGCAGTTGGGGCGACATGGCTCCCGTTTCGGCGTACAGGGCGATTGCGGAATTCACGAATTCTTCGACCACCGGAGATTCGAACATCTGGATTCCGCTTGCGGCCCAGTCCATATCGAAGTATTCCAGGGCGCGGTCCATAAGAGTCGGGTTGCGGAGCACCAGGTTTGCAAAGCGGATTTCCATCGGAGGAATTGAAGCCCAGTTTAGGGTTGCCTCCTGTTCCAACTGCGGGATGACCTCTGCGTTTTCGCCGTTTGCGTTAGGTGCGCCGTTTCCGTGGGCGGGGCGACGTTCATCAAAACTTTTTTGCGGCTTTAGGGCCTTTACCTGCGAGAGTGAACGGTCCGTGTTGAATCGTTCCGAAATCAATTTCACGTACTGGTTGCGCAGTTCGTGGTCGGGGATACTCTTGACGAGCGACTTCGCGAAGGTGACGAGCTTTGCGCGTTCTTCGGGACTTTCCATGTCGCGTATTCGCATCAGGTAAGAAAGCCAGTCCTCGGATCCCTTGAGGGCTTCTCTGAACGCATCTGCTCCAAACTCGTTTACAAAGTTATCGGGGTCGATCTTGGTCCCGTCTGGGCGCGAAAGTGCAAAAATGCGTGGCGCGATTCCCTTGGGGAGTACGATAGCTAAGCTGTTGAAAGTCGCTTTTCTACCTGCCTCGTCACCGTCGAATACAAGGTATGCCTTTTCAGCGTAGCGGGCGAGAATACCTGCGTGCAGGTCGGTAAGGGCGGTTCCCGAGGCGGCCACCACGTTGGTGACGCCCCCCTGAAAAAGGCTGATCATGTCAAAGTAGCCTTCGACAATAATCACTTCGCGTTCTTTGGCGATACTTTGTTTGCTATGGTACAGCCCAAAAAGAATGTCTCTCTTGAGATAGAGCTCCGTTTCGGGGCTGTTCATATACTTGGCGTGGCTTTTTCCAGAGAGGTCGCGGCCGCCGAATGCAACGATGATGCCCGACATATTCTGGATGGCGATCATCAGACGGTCACGGAACTTGTCCGAGATGCCACCATTTTCCTTTTGGACCGCAAGCCCCGCTTTCACGCAGTCCAGCGGCGAAAAACCGTTCTTCACGGCGTATCCGATAAAGCCTTCGCGTCCGTCGGGAGCGTATCCGATATGGAATCGCTTGCGAGTCTCATCGGTAATGTGTCGGCTCGAAAGGTATTCGAGAGCCTTGGGAGAACGTGAAAGTTCCTGTTCGAACCATTCGCAGGCGAGTTCATTTAGCCTGCGGACCATGGCGCGTTCTTCGGTCTTTTCGTTGTTTTCGGGGGCACCTAGCTGGGGGAGGGCAAAGCCGGTAAAATTGGCGACCCATTCAACAGCTCCCTTGAAGTCCATCTTTTCGTGTTCCTGTACAAACTTGAACACGTCGCCACCCGCGCCGCAGGCAAAGCACTTGTAAATGCCTAGGCTTGGGTTCACGTTCATCGATGGGCTGCGGTCGTCGTGGAAGGGGCAGACGCCCAGGAAGCGCCCGTTACCCGAACGTTTCAGCGGTACAAAGTTCTCGATGACCGATGCGATGTCCGCATGGGCCTTGAGCTGCTGAATGATTTCGTTTGAGTAGAACGCCACGGGTGCTAATATAGAAAAAATATTTGCTATATTGCACATCCGTATATCATATAGGAGCGCTTGATGGCAAACATTGTAGATGGTGCAGTTCTTGATCGTGAATTAAACCCGGAGCAGGCGGCGGCTGCCAAAAAAATTGACGGGCCGATGCTGATTTTGGCGGGTGCAGGTTCGGGAAAGACGCGTTGCATTACCTATAAGATTGCCCACCTCGTTTCGCAACACGGGGTTGAGGCGGACCGTATTTTGGCGGTGACGTTTACGAACAAGGCCGCGCGTGAAATGAAGTCGCGTATCCAGAAGTTGCTTGATTGTAATATGAACTTCAGCTGGATGGGGACTTTCCACTCCGTGTGCCTGCGCCTGTTGAAGCTTTGCCTTTCGAAGGAATCGGTGGTGGCCGCCATGGGCGGTCAGTGGTACGATGGCAATTTTTCGATTTACGACGACGACGACCAGAAGCGGATCCTCAAGGAAATCTTGAAGGAAGACCTGGGCGACAACTTTGAAGCCTCCGAAGTCAAAAAGTTGCATGCGGCAATTTCGAAGTACAAGAATACCATTTTGAACAAGGGTGGATTTGCGCAGTTGCAGACGCCAGATATCGCGCTTGAAATGGCTACCTTTGCCGACGAAGAAAAGCGCGCGAAGTATTATGCTGAATACCAGAAGCGTCTCAAGGAATCGAACGCAATGGACTTCGATGACTTGCTATTCAACACCGTTTATATGTTGCAGAAATTGCCGAAACTGGCTGATCAGTTGGCACAGCGATTCCGTTATGTGGTGGTGGACGAATACCAGGATACCAACGACGTCCAGTATGAATTGTTGAAATTGCTGATAAATGAACAAAAAAATGTGACGGTGGTGGGCGACGACGACCAGAGTATTTATGGCTGGCGCGGCGCGAACATCAAGATTATTCGTAACTTCCACCGTGACTTTGCCCCGGTGACGATTGTAAAGCTTGAACGCAACTACCGCTCCACGGCAAACATCGTGAAGGGCGCTGGTTCCGTGATTGCGCACAACATCCGTCCGCAAGAAATGCAGAAGAATGTGTTCTCCAAGGAAGATGCGGGCGAACTTATTCATGTGCGCCACTTTATGGATGACCGTGGCGAAGCTTCTGCTATTGCCGATACGATTGCGAAGGCTGGTCCCGATTTTTATGCGAAGACGGCGGTGTTCTACCGCACGAACGCGCAGTCCCGCGCCTTGGAAAAGGCGCTGAATGACCGCCGCATTCCGTCGGTCATTTTTGGCGGCATGCGATTCTGGGACCGCAAGGAAATCAAGGATGTCCTCGCGTACTTGCGCCTCTTGGCTAACGAAAAGGACGATGCCGCCTACCTGCGCGTAATCAACACGCCGCCGCGAGCCATCGGCAAGACGACTGTCGAAAACATCCTGGAGCGCGAACGCAACGGAGAAGGAACCTTCTGGGAAAACCTGCTCTCCGAAGCGAATGGCGTGGGCCGTACCGCCCCCAAGCTCAAGGGATTTACGGACCTGGTTCTTAACTGGAAGGCGCTGGTTGCTGCGGGCGAAACTCCGCTCCCGATTTTGGCGGAACGCATCATTAACGACGTGGGCTATAAGGAATTCCTGCGCAAGGAAGATGAGATTACCGCCGATGAACGCATCGGCAACTTAGACGAAATGGTGAACGCCATCCGCGAATTCGACGAAGAACATCCGGGGGCGACTCTCGATGCCTTCCTTCAGGATATTTCGCTCCTTACCGATGCAGACAAGAAGGTGGATAACTCTAAGGGCCAGGTGACGCTCATGACGATCCACATGGCGAAGGGCCTTGAGTTTAATACCGTGCATATTGCGGGCTGCGACGAAGAAATCTTCCCGCTTATCCGCATGTCCTCGATGATGTCGGGCGCCGAGATGAACGAGCAGATGGAAGAAGAACGCCGCCTTTTCTACGTGGGTTGTACCCGTGCCGAAAAGCAGCTGTACCTTTACCACGCGGAACGCCGGTTCTTCCAAGGAAACATTCGCCCGTTCGCGCCGTCGCGTTTTCTGAAGGAACTCGATCCGTCCGTTGTGGATTTCAAGCCTTGCTTTGATTCAGGCTTTGGTGGTGGCTTCGGTGGCGATGACTTCAACCAGGATTTCTCGAGTCAACAGTTCTCGCGTCCGCCGCGCCCGAACATTCCGCCCAGTTTCCCGCGTAGACCGTCGGGTAGCTTTGGCGGCAGTTCTTCGCGCCCGGACAACTTCGGCTCGCACGGCTTTAGCCGGCCTTCTATCCCGAATTCCGTGAAGAAGAACGACAAGCGCATCGTCTACCGTAATCCGATCAAGGTGGCGGCTCCGCCTAAGCCCGCGGAACCGTCCGGCCCGCGTGTAGTCTTCGACGAATTTAGCGAGAATCCGTTCCATCCGGGAGTCCGTGTACGCCACTCCAAGTACGGTGTCGGGACGATTGTCAAGTGCTACGGCTCGGGCGACAATGCCCGCGTGGATGTTCGCTTCGGGAACGATCCGACGATTCGCACCATTATTTTGAAGTATGCGGCGCTGCAAATTGTAGGCTAGGGCGCATTTAGCAACTCTGAGTTGCTTTTTGGGCTCAATTATTTGCTATTTTGTGGCCGTAAGAAAAGAGGTTTTATGCTCGAACGTGAAGAAGTTTTGAAACTCGCGAAGCTTTCTAGGCTCGAAGTCGCCGAAGAAGATATCGAATCCGTGAAGGGTCACCTGGACAAGATGCTGAACCATCTGGAAGCCCTTAAGGCCCTGAACCTTTCTGACGTGGAACCGATGACCGCTGTCGAAAACGGCGCAACCATTCTCCGCGAAGATGTCCCGGTGCAGGGTCTCTCGCTCGAAAAGGCTTTCATGAATGCCCCGGCGGTCGAAAACGACCACTTCGCCATTCCGAAGGTGATTGGCGGCTAGTCCCGAATCTGCTTTGGGGTGCGGAATTTTATGGCTGTGCATTGCATAGTTCCTGCCCGTATGGGGTCGTCCCGTTTTCCCGGAAAGCCCCTGGTTAAAATTCTCGGCAAAGAAATGATCGTGCGCACGCTGGAACGAGCGGTGCGGGCGGAATGTTTCGACCGTATTGTCTGTGCGACCGATTCTGAAGAAATTGCCGGGGTAGTCTCTCGGGCGGGATTTGAGTTTGTCTTGACGGGCTCTGCAGCTACCGGTTCGGACCGGGTCGCCATGGCGGCGCAAGAGCTGGGCCTGGACTTGGTGGTGAACTTGCAGGGGGACGAACCCCTGGTGGAACCGTCCGTTCTTCGTGATGTGGCGTCGGCACTCGAAAGTCATCCCGACGAATGGGTGACGGTCGCGTGCCCGCTGAATCCGGCCGAGGCTGAACTGAAGACGGTCGTCAAGGTTTTGGTGAAAGGCGATTATGCGCTGGATTTTACCCGGTCGGTAGCGGTTGAGGACGCTTCCCGCTGGTTCCAGCATCAGGGCATTTATGCTTATTCCAGGCGGTGCCGCGATGAGTTCTCGTCTTTGCCGCAAAGTGAAGTGGAAAAGGAACGCTCCCTGGAGCAGATGCGTATTTTGGGCAAACGTCCGATCCGCATAGTCCAGAGCCCGTTTCCGTCCGTTTCGGTGGATGTTCCTTCTGACGTAGCGGCCGTCGAGGCTGCCCTGACGAGGGCGTTTTAAAAATAACTGGTGGTCGAGGGTAACCAAAGGAGGTTATCCTATGAATGGTCCCGAAAGGAACGTGGTCCGGCTGGCTCTCTGTCTGCTGGTCCTTGGAATTGTGATGCGCTATCTGCCGTGGGGACTCCCGTCCATCGAGACGTTCGAGGTGGGGGATGCCTTGATCGTGTCGGCCGATACTCTTGCCCAGAATTCGGGGGTAAATGCGTCACCGAAATCTATTGTGTCAAAAAATGACTCTGTTGGGCGCGAAAAACATCCAAAAACGCATAAATCGGCCCCAAAAGTGACCTTGCCTATCCATATTAATACTGCCACGGTCGAAGAAATTTGTGCCTTGAAAGGGGTCGGACCCAAGCTCGCGGAGAAGATTATTGCCGTCCGGGAGGCCCAGGGACCCTTCAAATCGGGTGCAGATTTGCAAAAAGTGCCCGGAATTGGCAAGAAAAAGTTGGAAAACATGATTTCTGGTGTAAATTTTGATTAGTTTTAGAGTGTACATTTTTTCATAAGTCGTTGATAATATGAGTGATACGAAGATTTACATGGGTGTCGAAGCGGGGGATGCAAACCTCAAAGTGGCTCTTGTGGACGCGACGGAACGCCGCGTTCTGAAGACGGCAGTCTTGGATACGGAGGCTAGTCCGCTCGATGACGTTTACGCTTTTGAATCGGCCGTGCAGAACTGGTTGGAATACTGCCAGATCGAGTCGGTTGAGGCCGTTTCGGTTTCGATCCCTGCCTTTAGGTCCATTGTCCGTCAGGTTTTTGTTCCGCCCGAAGCGGCGAAGAACATGGACGACTACATCAAGTGGTACGTCTCGCTGATTACCAATGCCGAGGCGAACGCCTATATTATTGACTACCAGATTTTGAGTGGCGAGGAATCGCTTGGCTTTACGGTCATGCTGATTGCCGTGCGTGAAAAGTGGGTTGATAACCTGCGCAAGGGCTTCCGTAGCAAGATGCTTGCCCCGAAGGCGATGGATGTCGACGTGCTTTCCATCATGAATCTTGTTGATTTCGCAGAAAATGTGACTGAACTGACCTGCGTGGTGAAGGCTGACTACGCCGGTGTGACGCTGCTCTGGCTCACCAAGGATAACCTCCAGGCGCTCCGCTGCGTCTCGACGCTTTCGCTGGTGAACAAGACTCCGGAAGAGGCTTACCAGTTCCTCGTGTCGGGCATTGCCGAACAGATTCGCGTTGCCCAGGAAGAAAACGCCTCCATCGTTACAAAGCAGATCAAGCTTTGCGGCGATATGGCGAACGACATGATGTTTGTGGGCGGTCTCCGCCAGAAGCTTTCGGACTGTCAGGTAATCCCGATGGATTCCTTCTCGAACCTTAGACTGCCTATCGAGGCGGAAGATTCCGCCGCTGTGCTTTCTTGCGCCGGCGCTATCGGTGCTGCCCTGAATGTGATGGAGGGTGTATGATTCATTTGAACTTGATTAATGCCGCTGAACGTCTGGTTGAAGCGGAAAACGTCGCTCCGGTCCATGTGACGAGCGTTGCCGACTTGCAGAAGAAGTCTCGCAAGAAGGCCTTGACGGTTGCCCTTGCTGCCCTGTTCGTGGTGGTGGCTTTCAGCTGCTTCTTGAGTGTCGCTGGCGTTCCCGCTCCGTTGCAGGGACTTCTGCCTGCCCAGTACCTTTCTTTGATTGGTGCCGAGGATCCTAGTCGTTCCGCTTTGATGATGGGCGAAGGACAGCGGACTTCCGCCGGTGGTTCGCTCGAGGCTCAGGCCGCAGCCGCCGAAGCAATCAAGCGCGAACGTGATGCCGTGACCGTGAAGCAGGTCGTGGGTGAAATCAATCCGCAGGTCCTGTTCAACAACAAGCGTACGGATTACAACTCCTTCTTGCCGCTTGAAAAGATCTCGTTCCAGAAGGCCGCTCTCGGACAGTTCGTGGCATTCCTCAACACCACGACTCCTGATGATGTTGGCTTCTCGGACTGCGTGTTCCAGGCTCCGAACTATTTCTACCTGCGTGGCGTTGCCGCCAAGTCTGAATCCCAGAAGGCATTCCTGGATCGCATCCGTGCGGTAAGTACCGACTTCAGGACTCCGCCCCTGCCTGAAAATGCTCCGGCAACGGACATTACCGCTTTCGGTAAGTACAATGTGAATAACGTGAACCTGGCTGCTGTCTCTAGCTTTGTTACTTCTGCGGAAGTGGCTGGCGAAGTCAAGGCTCTCAAGACTCTGGCCGCAACAAGCAAGGTTCAACTGGCTGGTCTGGACAAGCCTGTCGTCGAAGACTTTGGTGTCTACAAACGATATACGTACAAAGTAACGTCCTCGTCGGACTTCAGCGACTTGCAGGCATTCCTGGTTGCTTTCTCTTCTTCTCCGGTGCGTATGGGTATCCAGAACATCGAACTGAAGCAGGCTAAGCGAGACATGTTCTCGACGACACGATTCGAAATGTTTGTTGTCAAGTAACGGAATATGCCTATTCGCATTACCGGTGGACTCATGCGGGGAAGGAACGTTCCTTCTCCGGATACTTCCAAGACTAGACCGACGGCTTCCCGTACGAGGGAAGCTCTCTTCAATATTTTGCAGGGAGTCGAAAATTTCCGTGTGCTAGACCTTTTTGCGGGGACGGGCATTATGGGAATTGAAGCTCTCAGCCGAGGAGCCGCAAACGTCGTGGCGGTCGAAATGGCGCATGCCCAGGCGCGGCTGGTGTTGCAGGCGTACAAGGCCTTGTCCCTGGAATCGAAACTTACTTTGTTAGAAAAGAGCGCCCTTGCGCTTGACAAGGATTCGCTCTGTGCAAGCGAGGGTTTCGATTTGATTTATGCCGACCCTCCGTTCAAGGATATGGACTATCCGGACCTGCGCCCGTATTGGGAGTGGCTGAATCCGGGGGGCGTCGCCGTGTTCGAGGCTCCGAGCCGAAACTTGCCTGTGTGGGTCAAGGAAGCCGACGAGGCGGGAATGGTGCAAGTCCGCCGTTACGGCGAATCTTCACTGGTTATTTACAGGGCATAATTTCTATATTTACGGCATGAAGAAAATTGCCGTATTCGCAGGATCGTTTGATCCGTTTACCCTAGGGCACCTCGATATCGTGAAGCGCGCTGCGGCGTTGTTTGACGAACTGTATGTGCTTTTGGCGGTGAACGCTTCAAAAAAGTACATGTTCTCGGAATCGGCGAGGATTGAAATGATTCGCAAGGCGGTCGCAGGCGTTCCGAACGTGAAGGTGGAATCTTTTGACGGCCTTACGGTGGAATTTATGAAGCGTATCGGGGCCAAGTTCTTGGTGCGCGGTATCCGCGGCAGTGCCGATGTGGAATACGAACAGTCGGTGGCTTGGAACAACAAGGTGCTTTACCCTGAATGTGAAACGGTTTTCTTGTCAAGCGCACCGGAACACTTGATGGTGTCCAGCACCGTGGTGCGCGAACTTTTGAAAGTCGGCATTGCGAACGGGGAAGACCGTTCGAAGCTCGCCAAATACGTCCCTGCAGATGTACTTCCTTTATTAATAACATCAACTATTGATTCCTCAACTCAGTCATT
Source organism: Fibrobacterales bacterium Fibro_02 (assembly GCA_001603905.1). Taxonomy (GTDB): domain Bacteria; phylum Fibrobacterota; class Fibrobacteria; order Fibrobacterales; family Fibrobacteraceae; genus Fibrobacter. The sequence continues at coordinate 44,357 of LVAE01000011.1, read as the reverse complement.
CTCGACCGAAGGGAGGGAATCCAGCGCTGGATCCCGTCTCCCCTCCGCTACGCTTCGAGGATGACACGCTCCAGGATGATACAATAATTATGAGACCTTTTAGATTTTTGCCGAAAGTTTTGCGAGTCCTGCTGATCATTAACGCGGTCGTTTTTGCACTGGCGTTCATTGGCGGCAACATTCTCGGGTTGCACCTGAATTTGCCCGGCCTCGGTTATGGTAGCATTTCCGAATACATTGCCTACTTTGGCGCCTTCTGGCCGTTTGCCCCGGAGCAGGCTTGGCGCTTTGTAACTTACATGTTCGTGCATGTAGATTTCTGGCATTTCCTCTTCAATATGCTGATGCTCTGGATGTTCGGTAGCGAAGTGGCCGATATGATGGGGACAAAGCATTTTACGGGAATGTATCTTTTCTGCGGAATTTTTGCGGCGGTGTTCAGCCTGGCCATGTTCTGGCTCGGTATGACGAATAGCCCGATTATCGGAGCTTCGGGTGCGCTCATGGGAATTTTCGTGGCGTACTACAAGTTCTTCCCGAACCGCATGCTTCTGATGTTCTTCTTTTTCCCGATGCGAATCAAGTATGCGATGTGGTTCATGGTTGCGGTAGACGTGTTCATGGCGCATTCGGGAGATGGCGTGGCGCATTTTGCACACTTGGGCGGTGTCGTGGGCGGGTTCCTCTATATGCATTTCTACGAACGTGGTTTTGGTAACATCGGCAAGGCCTTTGAAAAAATGCGTGGCCCAAAGTTTACGGTACATCCGGGTGGCCGCTCCGAGAGCGAGTCCCGTACGGAATCAAAATCCGATTCGGATGCCATTGAAGGTGAAGTTTTTTATGTGGACGAAAACAAGCGGATGGATGAAATCCTGAAAAAAGTTAATCGCGAGGGAATTAATTCGCTGAATGAGTCTGAACGTCAATTTCTTTTACAGGCGAGCGAAAAGTTGCGCCGCCGCAGAGGAGGATTCTAATGAAGAAAGTTTTAGGTATGGGCGCAGCCCTTGTTGATATTTTGGCTAATGTAGATGATGCCTGGATTGCAGCACAGGGCGTGCAGAAAGGTGGCATGAACATGGTGGATTGGCCGCAGATGGAAAAGTTCCTGGGTGCTCTCCAGAATCCGCTACGCGTTCCGGGTGGTTCTACCTGCAATACCATGGTGGGACTTTCTCGCCTCGGTGGTAAGGCAGCCTTTATTTCGAAGATTGGTGACGACGAACTCGGAAAGCTTTTCCAGGAACACCTGAAGAATAACGGAGTGGAATCGAAGCTCGGTCTTTCGGATGCCGCTACGGGTTGCGTTTTCTCTGCAGTGACTCCCGATGCGCAACGTTCCATGTGGACATATCTGGGAGCTTCTGACTTCCTGGGAAGCGATGACTTTGTGCCCGCCCTTTACGATGGCGTGGGTCTGTTGTATGCCGAAGGTTACCGAGCCTTTAACGCTGACTGTTTCAAGAAGTCGTTCACCTTGGCCCGTAGCCTCGGCGTAGAAACAGCTCTTGATTTCAGTAGCTTTGGCGTGGTCGATGCCTGCCGCAAGACTTTCGATGAACTCTTTGAGGGCAAGATGATTGACATCATTATCGCAAACGAAGACGAAGCTTTTGCTTATGCCGGCGTCAAGGAAGAAGCTGCTCTCGATGTACTTGCCAAGAAGGCTAAGGTCGCTGTCGTGAAAATCGGCAAGCGCGGCGCCTTGATTGCAAAGGACGGCAAGGTGGTGCATGTGCAGGCTGGCCCTGCCAAGGCCATTGACACGACGGGTGCTGGCGACTTGTGGGCATCGGGATTCCTGTATGGCTACATGAACGGCTGGGATATGGAACGCTCGGGTAACCTCGGCAGCGTCGTCTCTAACGAGGTGGTGCAGGTGATGGGTGCCCAGATTCCTGATGACGGCTGGAAGCGCATCTTGGCCGCTCGCGGTTAGTGCCAAAGAAAATTCTGTATGCCGAGGTAGAACGGATGATGAATAGAATTGTTAAAATCGTAATGGTTGCGCTTTCCCTTTCTTTGTCGGTGGCTTTTGCCGACGAATCTGTTCAACCGGCAACGGATGCTTCTGCCCCGTCGGTAGAAACGGAACTCAAGCAGGAGCTTGCCTTGCGTGATAGTCTCATGCAGGTGCAGGGGGATGCCTGTACCTTGGAAAAGGATTCCTTGCGTGCTGCGATCGATACCGAAAAGGCTAAAAGCGAAAATTGGGAAAAAAGCTACAACACCATAAAAAAAGATAACGAGACCTGTGCCCAGATGCTCAGCACCTCTATTGGGGTGAATGAGAAGAGGAAGGAAAAAGAGGAGGACGAACGTCGTAATGCGGCTATGATGACGTCTTCTTCTTTCTTGGGCGGTCTCGGTATCGGACTTCTGATTATGTGGCTTATCATGAAATGATTGGGCTGCATTTTTGAGGCGTGGATGAATAAGTTTATAACTATTTGTGTTAGCCTGCTTTTGTGCGCAGGCTTTTCTTTTGCGAAGATGCGTGCTTCGTTGGCGGGGCCGTTCCAGATGGGGGGCGTTCTGACGCCGCTTGCGACGGTTCCGATGAAAACGGCTGAAATTTCGGCGTTTATGCCCGCCAAGAATAAGTTGTTCGTCGTCGGCGATGCGCGGATAGTCGAGGTTGTTGATTTGAGTAATCCTGGCCTTCCGAAAAAGCTCTTGGAAAAGGATATTCCTGGGAATGCGTCGAGTGTGACGGTTTACGGTGACTTGGTTGCCGTGTCGATGCTTGAAGACGAAGAATGGAAAGATGGTCAGGTGCAGGTGATGCGGTATACCGATAGCCTTGAGTTGCTTGGACTCTACAAGGTGTGCAGTCAGCCCGACATGATCAAGTTTACGCCCGACGGCAAGAATTTGCTGGTGGCATGCGAAGGTTCGCCGAGTAAGGATTTTTCGGAAGACCCTGAAGGTGGCGTTGCAATTTTGTCGGTTGCCAAGGCGGATGCCGAATCATGGAAAGAAGCTGAATTGACGGTTGCCCGTTTTGATAATCTTGATACGGCTGCTCTGAAAGCGGCAGGTGTGCGCGCTCCCGGAACGCAGGGCTTTGTGAAGTCGCTGGAGCCGGAATACATTACGGTGTCTGACGATTCAAAGTTGGCGTGGGTGAGCTTGCAGGAAAATAATGCCGTAGCCAAGGTTGATGTGTCGGCAAAAAAGATTGCGAAGGTTTTCCCGTTGGGTTATGTAGACCATTCAAAGCAGGGCTTTGCGCTAGATGCCGTAAGCGATGGACAGATTGATATCAAGAATTATCCGCTGCGTGGGCTTCGTCAGCCCGATGGAATCGCCTCGTTTGCTGCAGGAGGAAGGCATTTTGTGTTGACTGCAAATGAAGGTGCCCCGGTGAATGATTACGAGGCTTGGACCGATGTGGTGACTCCCGCGAAATTGGCGGAGGCGGGTCGCCTGGATGGTAAGGTGTTTACGGATGCTCTGTTGAACGAGCTGAAGGAATTGTCGGTGAGTGGGCTGGAACGCTGCGATGTCGGTTCGGATCGTACGAAGAGCGGCGCGTGTCCTTATATGTATACGTTCGGCTCACGTTCTATGAGTGTTTTTGATGGTGAATCCGGTAAACTGCTGTGGGATTCCGGCGAACTGTTTGAACGCGCCGTTGCAAAATATTCCCCGGAGTATTTTAACTGGAATTCGAAAAAGAATAAGCCTAAAATGGATAAGCGGAGTTCCGATAAGGGCTCTGAACCCGAGAATGTAACCGTGGGTGAAGTAGGCCGCCGCCGCTATGCTTTTGTTGGCTTGGAACGTACGAGCGGTGTAGTGGTGCTTGATATAACGGAACCGGTATCGCCGAAGTTGGTGGATTTCTATTTGGATCCGTTGGACCGCGGTCCTGAAGGCGTTCTGTTCATTCCTGCAGACCAGAGTCCGCTTGCGGACCAGGCGTTGCTTGTCGTCGGTTACGAATACAGCAAGACCCTGACGATTTATACGGTTAAATAACTTGCTCGGGCCAGGGGTGCTTGGGGTAGCGGCCTCGCAACTCCTTGCGCACTTCGGCGTAGGTGTTCTGCCAGAATCCAGTCAAGTCCCATGTCTTTTGAATCGTGCGGAAGTTCGGTGCGAGAATGTCGTACCGGACTTTTAATTTGCCATCAGCAATCTTGTGCTCGCCGCGGAGCTGCATCAGGTCTTCGATGCGTGCCGAGATTTCAACGAGAACGCCTTCGATACTTTGTACGGATTTTCCGTCGTCGGTTACGGCGACTTCCTGGTAGCTGTAGCGTGCGCGCTTGCCGTTCGGGAGCATGTAATGGTCGGGGAATGTCTTGCCGAGCCACTGCAGCATGGATTTGCCGAAATAATCTTCAACAATGCTGCGGTAACGGTCTTCGTTGATATCGCGGAGCAGGAACTTGCCGCTTGCGAATTCGTCGAAGATGAGCTCCATATCTTCTTCGTTGAATTCGGGGAGACCGTATTCCGGATAAAGTTTTGCGGCAAGGCGCATCTTGATAAGTTGCGTCTGTACCGATTCGGTCAGGAATTTTCCGCTCCAGTTTTCCTTCTCGATCTTTTCGCGCCATGCATCGACGGTAAGTTTCTTGAGTTCTTCGAGAACCTTAGGCGACGCCTCTTGTGTGAGGATTTCCTTGCGGGAAAGTTCGGTGGTTGTGCCGTCGGTGTTTTCAGTTTCGCTGATTTCTACGCCGATGAAACGTTCCTGGCCGCTGCGCCATAGGAGCTCGTAGCGGGTCTTTGCTTCTTCGCCGCCGAGCATGTCCTTTGAAATGGGCGCGTAAAGGTTTACCTTGAGTTCCGACTTGGTGGTACCGGTGCGGAGCATGCTGAGGGCGAGAATGGCGTAGGGCAGTTCTGCAACCTGCAGGCGAATGACGTTCTGATTCGCTAGTTTGTATGCGTTTCCGCTCGGAGTCGCGAGCCTGTCGGGGAAAGCCTTGAGTAGACTGTGAATCGTGAAAGATGAGTCATTCTGGAGCCTGGGGCGACGGAATCCATCTTTTAAATGTTCTGGATTCCCTTCCTCGCGTTGCTCGGTCGAGAATGACTGTTTCGTGAAATTTTCCCTATAATCCCGCAGCTGTCGGAGAGTGAAACTCACTTCGCGCGGAATGTCTCGGTTCTTTGACAGTGTATCGCTTGCAAGTGTCAGAATGTCGTAGGCGACCTTTGCTTTTTGCAGAAATTCGGTGCCGGAATGAATCCAAGCGAGTGCGGCGAGGAGCAAGTCGGGAAGGTCGGCCTTGCTTTGGGCTGACGCAAGGAGCAGCGCGAGCGGAATGCTGGAAATCGGTGTGCGGATTGCCTTGAGGCCGAGTTCGGTGATGGCTCCGTCCTGGAGCATTCCGAATTTTTCGAGGAGTGCCGTCGCCGTCTTTTCTCGTGCTTCCGGAATCGCCGTTGGTAGTGTGAGTCTGCTGTCACCCTGGAAGGAGTCCGTAGGACGACTGATAGGGTCCATGGATTCTAGAGCCGCTTTTTGCAGCAACAATTCCGAAGGTTCAATCTGCAGTACCTCGGGTACGATTCCCGTAGGCATGCGTTTTTCGCTTTCTTCGCTCCATAGGCGAATGGCGCAGCCGTTTTGTGTACGGCCGCTACGGCCGCTGCGCTGAATCGCGTTTTGCATCGAAATCGGGAGTGTGCGTAGCACATTCACCTTTTCGCTGTCGTCGTACAAACTCACGCGTTCAATGCCGCTGTCCACGACACCTGTCACGTTCGGCACGGTGATGGAGGTCTCGGCGATGTTCGTCGTGAAAATGACGCGCGGGCGTTCGGTGACTTCGAAGATGCGGTCTTGTGTCTCGCGATCCTGTCCGCCGTAGAGCTCCAGAAATTCGGCGCAGTTGTTGCCGAGCGCTTCCGCGGCGGCGGTATGGCAGCGGGCGATTTCTGCTTTGCCCGGAAGGAAGACCAGCGTGGTCTGCCAGATATTGTTGCGGTACAGTGTGCGGAGCGCCCGCACCACTTCGGCGTCAAGTCCAACGCCCGAAACAAGCGATGTTCCCGTGGCCGTGGTCTGGTTGATAATTTGCACGGGGTAGAGCGGGTGGCCGAGGCTTAAGCACTTGACGCCGAGAACCGTTTCGAGTTCGGAACGGTTCAACGCCGCCGACATCACTGCGATACGAGGCCGTTCGGCTCTAATCGCCGCGCCCCTGAGAAAATACGCGAACAGCAAATCCATATCGGCTTTGCGTTCATGGTATTCGTCGAATACGATCCAGTCGGCATCAAGCTTGCCGTGCAGCAATTCTTGTAGAAAGTTTCCGTAGGTCTGGAATAGAATGCGCGTGTCGGCACTCTTGCAGCTGTCCTGCCTGAACTGGTAGCCGACGGTTTTGCCGCAAGGCTCTCCGTGGAGCTTTGCTGAAAACTGCGCGAGCGCGAGTGCCGCGATGCGGCGGGGCTGCAGTACGACGACGCGGCCCTTGCAGTGCTTACTTAAAAAGTAGGGGATGAATAGCGACTTGCCCGAGCCGGTCGGTGCTTCTATCAATAAATTGCGAGAAGCCGCGATTGCGGCTTCCAGTTTACCTTCTTCTTCGGCGAGTGCAAGGTCTTGATATTGCAAGGGTAATTAGCGAGGGAATTTCAGCTTTTCGCCGGTGGCAACGTCGTTGTAAGGCTTCTTGCCTTCGTGGAACTTCTGGTTGATGACCAGGTTGTCGATGCGGCGGCGGAGTCCCTGTTCGGTCTTGCAGAAGAAGTAGGCGACCTTGTTGGTGCCGGGCACCAGGAACATGGCGAGCTTGTACTTCTGCGAAACGGCGCGGCGGAAGAACTTGAGGTCTTCTTTCTTGGGAACCACGAGGTGGGAGCCTTCTTTGACTTCGCAAATCATGTCGGCATCGGCCAGAAGAGCGCGGGACTTCTGCTTGAGGGCGGCAAAGTTGGGCTCGGTGTTCTTCTTGATCGTTTCAAGGCTGAACGCACCACCGCCTTCCTTGAGGGCTTTGCGTACACCGCGGAATGCGAATACGCCGAGCACGATTACGACAAGGGCGACAATGAAGGGCCAATAGTTGGCGAGAAAATCTAACATAAAAACCTCTTTTCTTTACGAAAGAAAATATAGAAAAATAAATGATTTATGCGGGAGGGGACCCGGCTCGGAGTGGACGCCTACGGCGTCAGTGACTGCACTCGGTCATACAAGCAAGAGAACTTGCTTGTGCGACACTCGTTTGTGCACTACTGCGAAGGCAAAATTTTCTAATTTAGGATTAATGACAAGATTTGTAAAAATAGCTGTGCTTGCCTTGTCTTTTGGGGTGGCTGCGGTATGGGCTGACGATGCCCCTGCTAAAGGTTGTCCTGATGGTACGGTCATTTCGTCTATCCATTTGGAAGGGCTAGAACATACGAAACCCCGCGTGGTGGAACGAGAACTGTTGAACCGCGTGGGCGAGCCGTTCTCTGCCGAAAAGTTCGAGGCGGAAAAACGTCGCCTGCAGGACTTGGACCTGTTCACCGAAATCACGGTTTCGTGTGAGCAAGCCTCAAACCTCACCTATTCCTTCAAGGAAATTTTCCGCTGGATTCCGTCTCCGGCAGGGAAGGAAACCGATCGCGACGGGCTGATGATCGGCCTTGCGCTTGCGAACCTTAATGTCCTTGGCGAAGACATCCGTGCCGAGGTGCAGTACCGTACTTCGACGGATCCGTTCCTCGAAAATAACGAGTACGCTTTCTATGTGAGTTCGCCATACCTGTTCGGCCTTCCGCTTGGCTGGAATTTTGAGTTCCTGCGCACCGACAGCTACGATGACATCCATGGCTACCAGGACGACAGCTGGCTTGTGGACCTTGACTTGGATTACGAGATGTTGCCGCATCTTTCTCTCCTAGGAACGGTTGCAGGTCGTGTGCTGAAGGATGCCGATTTCTTGCCTGAATTCGGTTTGGGTTTTGCGTTTGATTTCCGCGACAGTAAGCTCGATACCCGTAAGGGCATCTACTACGAATACATGCTGACTCACGTAGGGCTTGGCGACGATTCCGATTGCGACATGTCTGTGGACAAGAACTGTAAGAATATGGGCGGCGAAAACTACTGGGAGCTTTTGACGGATGCCCGTGCCTACTGGACCTTGAGCCGGTTCGTGACCGGAGCGACTGCGCTTGCCCGTTATCGTCCGGGTGATGTGAAATTCTACGACTATTATTATCACGGTGGCCCGAATACTTTCCGCGGCCGTGGCGGCAGTGCGCTCGGCGGAAAAGAGGACGGTGCCGATTCGGTGCGTCTGGGTGTCCACGAGGTCCTGCTGACTCTTGAGGAACGCTTTGTTTTGATGGAGCGCCACGCGGCCAGTGTCATGGGAGTCAACTTCTTCTATGGCGTGCAGCTGGTGGCGGGTTTCGACGGAAGCCTTTTGTGGGATAGCGGCCGACCCGGCTGGGACGATTATGAGGGCGCTGTCTATGGGGGCCTGCATCTGGTGATTCCCGCACTAGACCGTATCCGCTTTGAAGTGGGCTATAGGCCCGATAGGGGAGAACCCGCATTCTACTTCGGGCTCTTTGACAAGGTGACTTCGTCGCGTTGGCGCAGCAGATAACCTACCCCTTGAAAAATTGTAAATAAATGTTAAATTTACCGTATTGTAATAAAAAAAAAATGAAATGGGCTCATTGGTGGGCCCTTGGAGTATAAATGGCAATTAATTATTTGGATCTCCCGATTGGTCGCAAGTACCCGTTCGAAGTGGATTGCGTAGTGGAAATCGGCAAGGACACTAATCTCAAGTACGAATATGATGAACGCCTGCACGTGTTCCGCTTGGACCGTTGCCTGCTCAGCTCGATGAGTTATCCCTGTACTTATGGCTTTATCCCGAGCACCAAGGCCGACGATGGCGATGCTCTTGATATGTTGATTTACAGCCCGGCATCCATGATGACGGGAACGGTCTGCACCTGCCGCGTGATTGGCGCCCTGGACATGACCGATGGTGGCAAGAAGGACTACAAGGTTCTCGGTGTTCCGACTTTCAACCCGCGCCCGATCAAGGATATTAGCGACGTGGACCAGATGTTCCTCCGCATTACCAGGAACTTCTTCCAGAACTACAAGGAACTCGAAGGCAAGGACGTGCAGATTGGCGAATGGAAGGACGCCGCCTTTGCCCGCGAACGCGTGATTGCCGCCCACAAGGCCTATTTCCAGATGCAGGTCCAGGTCCCTGAAACCTGCTACCAGGAACCCGAAAGTGGCGACAACTTGTCTGCTGACGAATTGATTTAACGACGTTGTTTTCACAATACGCTTAAAGCGAGACTCTATTTGGTAAAAAAAAGTTCTAAATAGAGTTTTTTTGTATTTATTGTCAAAAAAATGTTTATTTTTTAGACCAAAATTAAGCAAAACCTCATTTGGAGTAGATTTTTATGAAGAAACAGATGTTGGCTCTCTGTGCCGCTGCATTGATGATGACCGTTACCGGCTGTAACGACAAGATGGACCCGAACGACCCGCAGTCCGTGCGTAAGTACCTGACCAAGCAGCAGATTCCCTTCACCCCGAACCAGTTTGTTTCGTACGCCGCTAGTGGCGATACCGCCAAGATGACGATTTTCCTGCAGGCATCCTTCGAAATCGATGCTCCGGCAGACAACGGCAACAATGCCGTGGCCATTGCTGCCAACAAGGGCAACATGGTCGTGCTGAACTACCTGTTCGATCACGGTGCAAAGGCCGATGTCAAGAATGGCAACGGCGAAGCTGTGATTGACAATGCCGTGATGATGGGCAACAAGGAAGTGGTGAACCGCCTTCTGACTCAGCTCAAGGCCGAAGGTGCTGAACCGCAGACTCTCGGTACTGCAGTGCTTCTCGCCGCAAAGACCGGTAAGGTCGACATGCTCGAAGTTCTGGCCGATGCCGGTGCTCCGCTCGATCAGCGCAGTGCAGATGGTTACCTCCCGATTCACTGGACGGTGAAGAATGGACAGTATGACGCCATGATGTTCCTCATCAACAAGGGTGTCGACGTGAACGCCAAGTGCGGTCAGGGCTATTCTGTGCTCGACTGGGCGACCAACGAAGGCTATACCCGCCTGATCAAGGCCCTGAAGAAGGCCGGCGCCAAGAATACTCCGCAGTACTTCAAGGATTCCAAGAAGTAGTAGGTCATCCTGGAGCGTAGCGACGGGATCCAGCGCTGGATTCCCTCCCTTCGGTCGAGAATGACTGAGTCGTAGAATCCAACTATTGAGTAAAAAACGCTATTTCTCACATGGAACCGTGGTCTAGTGGCTGCGGTTCTTTGTATTTTTCGGGTATGAAATTTCATTTGTTCTCTAAGATCTTTCTTTGTCTGTGTCTGGCGGGCGTGTTCTCGCAGGCGCAGGAAACGGTAGAGAGCGTTCGCCGCCAGATCAAGTCGGTGGAAGCTGAAACTGCTCGTGAAAAGTCGCTTCACGACGCCGAAAAGAAACGCCATTCCGAGTTTGTCGAGGTCGGGCGCAAGAAGGTGCAGGCCCTTGCTTCGCAGAACAAGACCTTGAAGGCTGAAATCGATTCCCTGAAGGCTGAACTCAAGAACCTGGCCGATGCCCGTCAGAAGGCCATGGGAACGGTCAAGTACTTTGAAAACCGTAAGGCCAAGTACGGTGAATCGCTGGCGAAGGTGATTGATTCGCTGGTGCCGGTGTTTGAGTCGGACTTCCCTTACCGGAACGACGAGACTATCAAGAGTGTGCAGGAAATTGCGAACCAGCTGCATAAGGGACTCATCGAGGCCGACGACGGTCTCAACCGTACGCTCGAGGTCTTCTACGACCGAATCCGCCTTGGTTACACGACCGAAGTCTACAAGGGATTCCTGCAGGTGGATGCTCGCAACGTTCCCGGAACATTCTTGCGCTATGGTGCAGTGTCTTCTGTATTCGTGAGCAACGACGGCAACGACGTGCTCTGGCTTGCTCGGACAGGCGATGGCGGTTACAGTTGGAAGAATGTATCCGACGACTTGAACATGCGCTCGGTATTGAAGGATGTAATGAAGGTGGCCGAAGGAAAGACTGCTCCTAGGCTTGTGACGATTCCCGTTGCAATTCCGAAGGAGGGCAAGTAGATGTTTAGACTAAAGAACGCTCGCAAGCTCGCTACAGACCAAAGACGAAAGATTGCTTCTAATAAATCTCTCGTCTCTCGTCTCTCCTCTTTCGTCTTTGTTGCGGCTCTCGCTACGTTGGCTCCTCTTTCCTTTGCGCAGCAGAACTCCGATATCGATGCGGTGAAGAAACGTGCTGCGCTCAACAGCGCAAAGGCGGACCTTGAAGAAGCCCGCAAGAAGCGTGATATGGCCGTCGCTGCCCGCTGGAAGGACCGCGAAACGGCGAATCAGGAACGCGAACTCTTTAACGAAAAGTACAACGAAAGCAAGGAAAAGGTCGATGCTCTGATGTCGGAACGTGCGCGTCTGTTCGAGGACGTGCGTGTGGCCCGCGAGGACTTGGCGCAGGTCAAGTTGCAGGCCGAAAAGGCCCGTGCTGAGTACCTGTCGCTTGCGGCTGGCCCCGAACGCCTGGAGACACTTGCGAAGTTTGCTGAACAGGGAATTCCCTTTAAGATTGCTGACCGCGTCGAAGCGCAGAACAAGGTGAAGAAGGAAATGGGCCTTTACCGCGACGATCCGGTTCGTATTGCGATTGCTCTCTTGAACGTGGCGAAGGGCGAACTTGCCTTTACCCGTGAAATTCAGCTGGAAAATGCGGAACTTGTTTTCGGCTCGGCCGTGGCCCAGGGAAACCGCTTGCGCTTGGGAGGCCTCTATGCGATGCAGATGGCAAATGCCGTCGATATCAACGGTTTGCATCCGGCGGCATTGATGCTCCCGGTGGCGGGCGAGAAAAAGCGCGCCTTTAGCTGGCAGGAAAACTTGACTCCCGATACGAAGTCCGAAATCAGCAAGGCCTTTACAAGCTCGAAGGATTCCGCTTATTCGATGGTACCGGTCGATGTGCTCTTGAGTACGGAGCTTTCTTCGGAAATGGCGAACCATCAGGAAAAGACCTGGAAGGATGAACTCCGCGAATTCTTCAAGAACGGTGGCATCCTGATGTATCCGATCGTGACGCTATTTGCTCTCGGCTTGTTGGTTGCCTTGTGGCGTTTCGTGTGGCTCATGGTGGTGGGCTTCGGTGGACTTTCGACAAGGCGCTGCATCAAGGCCTTGAAGAAGGGTGATATCGATACGGCCCGTCAGTTGTCGGCAAAGGCTCACGGCAAGGTGGGCAAGGTGCTCAAGACGGTGCTTGCCAAGAATTATGCAGGCCGCGAAGGTGCCGAGAAGGCTCTCGAAGAATTGTTCAGTGCCGATGTCCCGAAACTGGAATCGGGCCTCACCTGGATTTCTGTGTTTGCTGCGACAGCTCCGTTGCTCGGCCTCTTGGGTACGGTGATGGGTATGATCGAACTTTTCGACGTGATTACGATGCATGGTACTTCTGACCCGAAGCTTTTGGCGGGTGGCATTTCGATTGCTCTCGTGACGACTGAAGCGGGCCTTATCGTTGCGATTCCGCTGCAGTTGATTCATACCTTCTTGATGAACCGCGCCGATGCCTTGCGCACCCGTATGGAAAGCGCCGGTCTCACCGTGCTGAACGCCCTCTGGATTAAGGAAAAGTAGTTGGAAGCCGTCAATCAAATATCGGTTATCGAAGCGGCTATGGCCATCGTGTTTCGCGGTGGCTGGGTGCTTGCCCCTATATTTATTCTGGGGTGGTTCGGCTGGTTTCTGATGATTGAACGCTACGGCTATTATTTTATGCTGAGAGGCGGCAACATCAATGGTCTCGGTGGCTTCTGGCGCACTTTGAAAAAGAGCGGCGAAGACGTTGCTTTCAAGAAACTGGAACGCCGTCGTTACGGTTATTTTTACGCGCTAGCTTCGGATGTTCGCAGGTATCGCGGCCAGGGCCCTGTTGCGGTTCGCAATGCGATGGAAGAAACGCGTCACCGCATTTCGGTGAGCTTGTCCAGGTCGCTGCGGACGATTTCTACTTGTGCGGCGATTGCCCCGATGCTTGGCCTTCTGGGTACGGTGTCCGGCATGGTGCATACCTTCGAGACGATTCAGCTTTTCGGTTTCGGAAACCCGGTGCTGTTGGCCGACGGCATTTCCGAAGCGCTTCTCACGACGCAGGCGGGACTTTTGGTGGCATTCCCGCTGATGCTTGCCTACAACTTCTTGTCGGGTCGCGTTGAAAATGTCGAAAAAGAGGCATGGAGCGAAGCCCTGAAGTACGAGTCTTATGTGTTTTCCGCTGATGGAAGTCATCCTGGAGTGAATAACGCAACTGAAGGTTCTTCCCAATGTCATCCTGGAAAGCGCGAAATTGCGTTCGGAACTGAAAGGAGCGACGCAACTGAATCTTCCTCCCAAAGTCATCCTGGAGTGAGTGGAACGAGCGACGGGATCCATAGTGAAAATTCTGAGGTGAAATAATGAGTTTTATTCGTAAACGTTCGCAGGACGCAGGAAAAATAGACGTGTCGCCGATGCTCGACATGGTGTTTATCCTGCTCATCTTCTTTATCGTAACCTCGACTTTTACCCGCGAGACGGGCGTTGACGTGACCAAGCCCAAGGCCAGTTCGGCGAAGGACTTGGCGAAGGAAAGCATCTTGATTGGTGTGACGCGTCAGGGCACGATTCACATCAACGAGACTCAGGTGAACCTGACGACGCTCAACACGGTGCTGCGCCAGATGATGGCCGAAGCGCCTGACCGTCCGGTGATTATCGTGAGTGACCGCGATGCTCCTAACGGGGTAGTGGTGGATATCCTCGATGAATGTAACTTGGCCAAGGTACGCAAGGTCTCTATTTCGGCAAATAAGGAGGAGGAGTGAGTAGACGGTAGACAGTAGGCAGTAGACAGTTTTAAAGCTTCCTACTTCCTACTTCCTACTTCTAACTGTTATATGCTTGATTTTTTCGCTAAATATTTCCGCTTCCCGTTGGCATTGGTGCTCTCCTTCGTGGTGAGCGCGGTGTTCTTCCTTGCGATTCCGGTCATCAATACGCTTTTCTTCGATAAGGGCGTCAAGACGGAAAAGGAACTGGAATCGGTGACGGAAGTCGAGGTTTTAGTGAGCGAAAAGAAGCCCGAGGTCAAGCAGAAGGTGTTGCGGACCGTGATGAACCCGAACCCGTTCAAGATTTCTGCGAATATGGGCGTGTCCCGCAGCCAGAATTTCCAGATGGACCTCTCGCTTGCGCGCGGTGCCGCCGGCGATGGCGTGGCCGTAGGGACGGGCTCGATGGAAAATGTCGTTTACGAAGCGGGCGAGGTGGATGAACAGGCACAGGTGTTGCGTGAAATCCAGCCGAAGTTCCCCGAAAAGGCGAAGCGCATGGGCGTTTCGGGTTACGTGAAGGTCTTGATTGTGATTGACGTGTATGGCGACGTGGCGCAGGCTCAGGTGCTTACGCAGGAGCCGCCCGGATATGGATTTGACAACGAAGCTCTGAAGGCTGTAAGACAGTGGAAGTTTAGCCCCGCGCAGCTGGGCGGTTTCCCCGTGGCGCAGAAAGCCACAAAGGAGTTCCGCTTTGTCAACTAGATTAGACGAAAGAACGGGCTTCGCCCTACAGACGAAAGACGAAAGAGGTTTGAGACGGAATTCTCTCGTCTCTCGTCTCTTGTCTCTCGTCTTGATTTTATTTTATGCTATTCCTCTTTTCGCTGCCGAAGATTATTTCTTCAAGGCGAATGAGTTGTACGACCAGGGAAAATATAAGGAATCGGTGCCGCTGTACCGTGCTGCGATTGACGAAGGCCGTTACGAACCTTTTGCCTGGTTCAACTTGGGAAATGCCTTGGTTCAGCTCGACCGCAAGCAGGTCGCGATGGTGGCCTACAAACGTACGGTGGAACTCTTGCCGAATTTCGAGAAGGCATGGATGCTCCTGGGTGACCTCTACTATTTAGGGGGCGACGTGGGCGAGGCCATTGCGGCTTATAACCGCGCCATTGAACTCGGCGTGGAATCGGACCATGTGCATTTTGCTTTGGCGGAATGCTACCTGAAGGGCCGCGACTGGACGCTTGCGCAGAAGAATTTTGAACGTGCCCTGCAGCTGAATCCGGACCGAATGGATGCGTGGTACGGCCTTGCCGAAGTCTACGAAAAGCTCGGTGACTATGAGTATGCCATCAAGACGCTTCAGAATGCGCTTCAGATGACGGCTACCGCAGGCGCAGACGTGCACTTTACCATGGCCTACTATTACCGCAGCATGGATTCTACGCGGCAGTCCCTGAACGAAATGGAAAACGGCCTTCTGATGGATCCGGAAAATGTCTCTGCCCGCCGCTACCTTGCGCAGATGTACGTGCAGAACAATTCTCCGTGGATGGCCATCTTTACGCTCGAAGAAGGTCTCCGTCATAATAAGGGTAAGGCTGACCTGAACTTGGATTTAGGACAAATTTATTTTAGCCAGAAGCGTTACGACGAAGCCTTTGATTGCTATATGAGGGCTTGGCTTGCGGGGAATTCGCAGGGACGCATCGGTGCCGAAAATGTAGGCCACGTTTTCTCGAATGCGGGTGATACCGAAAAGGCCGAGAATTTGTACAAGCGTATTCGCGAAAAGAAATAATCGCGATATCTCCTAAAATTTTCTATATTTGCTTGTATGAAGGGTTACAAGAGTTTTATTATGTTGTCTGCGTTTTGGGCGCTTACAGCATGTGGTGATACTGCATCTTCGAGTGCCGATGATGATTATGTCCTTAGATCACCTACAGATGCCATCGAGGCTCCAATCAAGGATTATAGGGAAGACCGCGTTTATTACACGACGCAAATCGGAACGCAGGTCTGGTTCGAAGAAAACTTGCAGTACAAGGCTGATCCTAGCTGGTGCTATAACGATGCCGACTCTAATTGCGTAGAATATGGTAGGTTGTATGCTGGCGGACTGGAAAACCTTTGTCCTGAAAAGTTCCACGTCCCCTCGGAAGGTGAGTGGCGTGAGCTGATAGATTACGTCAAGGTTACAAGACCGGAAACGGATCCGATAAAAAGCTTGAAGGAATACTCTTGGCATCCGGGAGAAGGATTTTTTCATTTCCATCTTCGTGGTGCAGGGTACCGTTGGCTGGATGATTCCTACCAGAAGATTGATGAAGAAGCCTACATGGCAACATCGCAATCCGGTTGTTATTTAAGGATCTTGCCGGGTACAGATTACGACTTCGTTTGCGAGGACTCCATTGCGGGTTTCTCGGTGCGTTGCCTGATGGATTCGACCAATGCAAAGGATATGTTGCCCTCTTGCGGTTCGTCGAATAAGTATGAACTCGTTCACGAAGGCAATGGCTATTATGTTTGCGATGAAAAGGGATGGCGCCCCGCCAACAGGGCCGAATACAATGCTTACGGCAATAAGTGCGTAAACGGTGCCGTTGTCGAAGGTAATTTCTATCAGGACCATTATTATGACCGCTATATTTGCGATGGCGGTCTCTGGCGAGAAGCGACCGAAATTGAACGCAATACATACGGAAATGAATGTGTCGCAGGCAGCTCCAAAATTATTAAGGGCGTTGTCGAAGATTTTAAGTATTTCATTTGTACGGATTCTGGATTCCGCAGGACGACCATGTGGGATTTCCAGAAGTCGGATTACCTGAATCCTTCGATTGTGTACGAAACGCTTGTTGATGCTCGCGACCAAAAGAGCTACAAGACTGTTTCTTTGGGCACGCAAGTGTGGATGGCGGAGAACTTGAATTATGCGGATAGCGCAAGGACTCCGAACCTGAAGGGCAATAGCTGGTGCTATGAGGACAATCCGTCGAACTGTGAAAAGGTGGGACGTTACTACACTTTCTTGGCGGCAATGGATTTGGATGCGTCCTTTGCTGACGATAGTGTCGAATATCCGTTGGCATCCGTCAATCAGGGAATTTGCCCTGACGGGTGGCGTATCCCCTCCGAAGAGGACTGGAATACTCTTGTAACTTATATTCTGGCAACTTACGGAGAAGAGGCTAATGCGTGGTGGACGTCATCGATAACAGGTGATGTCATTCCGAATGATTACTATACGGTCCCTTATGCGATGAAGTCGGTTACGGCGTGGAATTTTGAAGCATGGACGGATCCCGCTAATGCGTCTGGATTTTCGGTTATTCCTGCGGGGCATAGGACCGATGAAGGTGAGTTTGTTGAAGTCGGAGAACGCGACGGATTTTGGCTGGCTTCGATACATAAGACGCAGTCCTTTATCGCAGGGGCCCCAGCGGGAATGGATCTTGCCAAATCGATCAGTGCACCTAGTGTTGCTGACATGAACACGTGGCAAATCACTGGTTGGAGCTATAACATGAAAATGCGAAAATCCGGATATCCTATTCGCTGCGTTAAAAATTAGCGGAGGTGTCGCTGCATTGAACCGCGGCATGACCTTCAGGGATTTAGAATAGAAAAAGGCACGGAATAATCCGCGCCTTTTCTAATGCTTGTCTTTGCCGAATTACAGCAGGCTTACGATCGTTGCGAACAAGTTGTCTGCCAGCGGGTTCGTTTCGAGGCCTTCGAATACGTTGAATTGGTTGAACATGATCTTGCCCTTGCCGAACGGGTAGAGCTGCAGGTCTGCACCGGTCTTGATTTCGCCTTCCTTCAGGGTGACGGAGCGGGCGAACACGGTGGCTTCGGGGAGTTCGTTCAGCGAGATGCTCGGCATAATGGCCGCCGCATTGTGGTCGAGAACGTGAGCTTCGCCAAAGACCGGGGCGAGTGCGGAACCCTTGGGCAGGTAGTGCAGGCTGAGCTCGTTTGCACCGGTGCTCCAGTGAGATTCAATGTTGCAATCGAACTGGTGACTCTGGTTCAGGTAGTCGATATCTTCCTGCGTGAGGTCGGAGAGCAGGAGCGTCTTGCCGCCGTTCTTCACGACGTCCACGAGCTTGTCGAGAATTTCGTCGGGCCAGGAACTCAGGTTAGCCGTGAAGATAATCTGTTCGGGGCCGGTGAGGGCGGCGAGGGCGTCGCTCGATTCTTCGCTGTTGTCAAGGAAGCAGACCTTCTTCATGGCGCTCTTGACGTCGGCTTCGGCGATAACGATCAAGTCTTCGTAGGAAGTATGGATTTCCTTGCCGTCGTTCTTGAGCGTAATCTGCAACTGGTACTTGCCTTCGTTGCGGGGAGCCATGGTCGTGTAGATGCCCATCTGCGTAAGGCTCGTCTTGCCTGCGGCTTCTTCCGGAGAAATCTTGTCGCAGGAAACTTCCTTGCCCTTTTCGTCGATCAGGCGGATTTCCACGGAAACGTCTTCGTAACGGCTGTTGTTCAGGAGCGTCACCTGGAAGCTGACTTCGCTCTGCGGAGCGACGACGTGTTCAAGTTCGCTGACGAGGGCGCGGCTCGGAGTTGTGATTTCCTTGATGAAACTGTCGAAGCCCTTGCTTACGCGGTTTTCGTCGCACAGGCCGTAGAAGTCCGTGCCGCAGTCCGCCCACTGGTCCAGGAAGAAACCTGCAATCTGCGGGTTGCTCTGGAAGGCGGTAATCTGGTCGAGCTTGCTCTTCAGCGCGATGCGGTTTGCGTCGGCGATGAAGCTCTTGTAGTCCTTCCAGATAGAAAGGTCGCTTTCGACGAACGTCTCGATGTTCTTGATGAACGCCTTGATGTTCTTCTGGGCCTTGCCGCTGCGCGGGCCTGTGATGTTCGTCGCATTGGCGGGCAGGAGCGTGTGGTTCCTCAGGGTCACGAGCATCTTGTTGTTAATGTCGCTTGCCACGTTTTCTTCTTCGTCCTGGAAGTGGCTGTCGCCGAGGCCCGTATCGGGAACGGACAGCGGTTCTTCGGCATCGCGGTCGAAGCTGTGGGCGAGGTAGTGGCTGTAGGCCGCATTCGGCGTCATGCGCGGATTGATGCGGAGCGTTGCGTAAGTCGAAATCTTGTCGACCGAGACGGGCAGGAGCTTGCCGGTATCCTTGCGGAAGTTGCCTTCGTTGTCGAGGTAGATACTGTTCAGGTTGCTGATAACCGGACGCGTCATGTCGACGGGGCTGATGGCGTTCAGGAGCTTGTTACCGTTCTGCAACAGGAGCGTGCCGTTTTCGGCGCCCATGACCCAGATGCCGATGCAGGGGTGGTGGTGCTGTTCTTCGACGATGTCGTTGATCAGCTTCTTCACGATTTCGAGACCCTGCGGGGTAGACCTCATGGTGTGGATGGGGAATTCCTGGAAGACGATCAGGCCAATCTTGTCGCAGATGTTGAGCGCTTCTTCGGTAAGCGGTGCGCCGCAGGAACGAATGGCGTTGAAGCCTGCATTCTTGACTGCCAGCAGGTCCTTTTCGAGCTTCGGGTTGTTGAGCGTCCAGAGGCCGCCTTCGCTCCACTGCTGGTTGTAGGTGATGCCCTGGATCTTCAAAATCTGGTCGTTCAGGTAGTAGTCACCCTTGAGGCAGTCGAACTTGCGGAAACCGAAGGTGCGTACGACCGGGAACGCGTATTCGGCGCGCTTGATTTCCTTGCCGTCCTTTTCCTTGCCGGCCTTGATTTCCAGCTGGAATTCGATGGCGTAAAGGTTCGGGTGTTCAAGGCTCCACTGGAACTTGTGACGCTGCTGTTCCTTGACTTCGAACACGAAGCGCAGCGTCATGTTTTCCTTGTCGAGCTTGATGTTGTCCACGAAGTGTTCGTACACGTCGCCGTCGGGATTCTTCATCAGGACGCGGAGTCTGGTCTGGTAGTTGCGCGGGTTGTTGAAGCTGATGTCGCAGGCGATTCGCTGGGTATCCGCATCGGGTTCAAGGCGCACGTCAGAAATAAAGGCGGTCGTGCCAAGAATCAGATCCACGTGACCGAAAATGCCGCCAAACGGGTATTGCTGCCACGGGAGGCCTACCGGCATTTCACTCGGGTGGGCGTAGCGGTCGTCGGCGCCGTCTTCGCTTTCGCGGCCGAGGTCGATACGGCCGTTGGTGGTACCCATGTTCGCGACACGGATGCAAAGGATGTTCTCTTCGCCGATTTTCAGCGCTTTCTGCGGTTCAATGATAAACGGGGTGTAGGCTCCGAAATGAGTGCCGAGGAGCTTGCCGTTGAGCCATACGGTGGCGTGCGTTGCAATTCGTTCAAAACGGAGGAAAATACGCTTGGTGACCTGTTTTTCGTCTTCGATAGTGAAACGCTTGAAATAGAAGGCGCAATCTTGCGACATTAGGAGCTTGTCAAAGGCTTTTTCCCAGATATGTGGAACTTGTACAGTTTCTGTATCCTGGGGATAGGTGGCATACCAACGGTTGGAAATGCCGGCATCTTCAGTGTCCCACTTCATCTGCCAGTCGCCGTCAAGGCTCAAAATCTTGCTCATTCGAGTGTCCTTTATGAAATTTTGGGTGAAAAGATAGAAAAAAGTGGTTGCGGAGCAGGCTGAACCGTGGCTGAAACGAGGGGATTTTCCCCTTTTTAGGCTAAAAATTTGCAATTTCCCTTTACAGTTTCGTGAAAATTTCTATATTTAGGGCCCCAATAGCAACCCAAAAAGGATTACAAAAATGTATTCTATTGTTGAAACAGGTGGTTTCCAGTATAAAGTCGAACTGGGTAAGGCCTACAAGGTCCCCACGATCGACGCCGCTGTTGGTTCCGAACTGGAGCTCAAGTCCGTTCTTCTTTTCGCAGGAAAAGAAGTGCAAATCGGCACCCCTGTCCTGAACGACGCCTCCGTGAAGGTCGAAGTGCTTGCTCACGGCAAGTATGACACCGTCATCGTTTACAAGAAGAAGCGCCGTACCCGTTACGAACGTCGTAACGGTCATCGTCAGGGCTATACCGAGGTGCTGGTTACGGAACTTCGCTCCGGCGCAGAATCCGCAAAGGTCGACTCCAAGGTTATCGAACGCAACCGCGCTCGCGTGGCTGCCCTCGCCAAGCAGAAGGTGCAGTCTGTGCCTCTGACTCGCAAGGAAAAGATTGCCCAGGGTCTCCCGAAGCCCGCCAAGGTCAAGAAGAACTCTCTGCGTAAGGCTAAGGAGGTATAATCCATGGCTCATAAGAAAGGTCAAGGTTCAGTACGTAACGGCCGCGACAGTAACGCCAAGTACCTTGGTGTTAAGAAGTATGCGGGCGAAGTCGTCAAGGCTGGCAACATCATCGTTCGTCAGCGCGGTTCTCACTTCCACCAGGGCACCAACGTGGGCATGGGCAAGGATTTCACCTTGTTCTCTCTCGTCGATGGCAAGGTGAAGTTTGAACGCCTCGATGCAAAGCGTCAGAAGGTTTCTGTCTACCCGGAAGAAAACTAATCTGATTTTTGAATCGGTTTAGCGGCCGTCCCATTCGGGGCGGCCCTTTTTTTGCTATTTTATGTGCGTGATGCCCAAGTCCTTGCTGTACTATTTTTCCTTTGTGGCTTTCCTGCTTTCGTTGGCGGGAACCTTTTCTGCATGTTCCGACGACGACAGTTCTGCCGAGTTCCTTTTAAACCGTGAAATTTCGGACCTGTCGGTGATTCGCGAATGTGACAAGGACGCCGACAGCGGGGCCTATTGCTTCAAGGTGCGTTTCCGTTATCCGATCGATACGGACAAGCTTAAAAAGGTCTACATCTGGGTCGATGACGACGTCGTGGGCGATACTGCAAAGACCGTGAACGAGGACAAGCTTGCGAAAGCGACTACAAGCTTTGAGTATGCGTCCGGTTCGGCGAACTTGTTTGATACGGTGGATGTGACTCCTTATATCCAGGATTTCGTGGCGGAACGCTGCAGCCTGCTGGTGGCTTTCTATTGTGAGTATTCGAGTGGTCGTCCGGGTTCTGTACAGCGCGTCTATCTGCATTTCTGTGACGACATGGATCCCTCCCTGCTCGGTAACCTCCGTGATTCCGTATGGACGACGGGTATCCGCTTGAGGTGGTTGCGTCCTACTGATCAGACGGTTTACTACAAGCCGAACGAACTTTCGGGTCCGATTCTCGGTTATAATATTGTGTTGCATACCGACGACAAGGACGAAGACCTGCGTGACCTGAAACTTAGGGTCGAAACTCCCGACGGAGTTGATTCTACGGGCGGAACGCTGTTCAAGCGCCATGCAAGATATTATTCCAACAACGATTCGGTTTGGGTGGATACGGTTGCCCATAGTGCCGATTCCAAGAAGAACGAACTCCGTATCGCGATTTTTGATGGCAAGGGCTACAATGTCGATAATTCGGATTCCAACGAATTCCGTCTGATTATCGAGGGACTCCGTGCCGAAAGCGAATACTCGGTGGGGTACAGCTCCTGGGATACGAGCGGAAACTATTCGGGAACCGACGGCAACGCTGCCGCATACGAGCTTATCTCGACGACCGATTCTGTGGCTCCGCTGATGGCGACGAAACTTTATATTGTTGAAGATACTTTGTATCCGGGAATGGCGCGTCTCGACAGCAACAACCATTTGCGCATCTTCTGGAACAGGAGCATTGACCCCTATACAAAACAACATGGCGTCGTGGTGGATTCCATTTTGCACATTCCGGATTCGTGCCTTTACTCGCTTTGCTACGATACCGTGAAGACCTATATGGTCGAGTATTGGGACCGCATTGAAAAACAGTGGGTTGCCTACAGCAAGAAACTCGATGAGTCTGGCCGATATGGTACCCATTATGGCGTATCCGCTGATACCTTTGCGGTGTCTACGGTTGGGACGTTCGTGGCGGATACAATCCGCTGGGTGGCTCCTGGTGACACGCTTATTCTGCGAATCCGTTCTGTCGATAAGTCCGGGTATTTCTCTGCGGCCCTGATTGATACAGTCTATGTCTCGCCGGGTGCCTTGGCGAAGGAACTCGAATGCCCCGAAGGCTTTGTCGCGGTGCAGGCGTCTGATACGCTGAAGTTCTGTATGGAACGCACGGAACACCGAAACGATTCGGGCGCATTCGTGACGAACGTACTGCACTCCGAAGCAGTTGCGGCTTGCGAGGCAATCTCGGCGAGCGGCTTCAAGGTGAGCCTTTGCAACGAACGCGACTGGGAACTGGTGTGCCTTTCGGGCGGAACGCTTGCTTATGGTGTCATCCAGGATACTCTGGAAATGACGGACGTCCTGTTCAGGGATTGCAACGTGGCGACCAACGATTCCTCTCCGGCATCGGATATAACGCTGCGTAATCCCCATTGCATGAATCCGATGGGCGTTCGCGACCTGCCGGGGCAGTATCAGGAGTGGGCGATGGGGCGCTCTGAAGATACCAGCGCTGTGATCAAGGGTGGATCTTACCTTGTCTTGAGTGGGATTGACCTTGAGACGCAGGCGCTTTGTACGAGACGCAGTTTCCCGGTATATACGCGTCTTGCCTATACGACGGATTCCATCTATCTGTATCGCGAAGGAACCAAGGTGGATACTGTGTTCCAGGCAGATACATCAAGGACTCTCTTCATGGTGTTGACTCAGAAGGATTTCAAGGATTCGTTGCAGTTCTTTGACGTTCAGGATTCAAACGGCAATTCCATAGGAACGGATTATTCCCTGTATTCGGAATACAAGAAGGGCGGCGAGGAGTGGCTTGAAAAGATTGGCAACGGGATGAAGTACGTGCCCGACCACATCGAAGTCGTGTTCCTTACGGGCGAACGCATTTCTTACCGCGGCGCGGCGAATTTCTACAGGTCGCCGAGCATCGGCTTCCGCTGCTGCGCATACAAGGAATAATTCGGATTTCGGATTTCGGAATTCGGAGTTGATTACAAATGGAATATCAAGATTATTTAAAAGTGGCTGAGTCGCTTGCTAAAGAAGCGGGCGCTCTTTGTCTTGAAATCCAGCAGAACCTGGGTGATGTCAAGTATAAGTCCAAGAAAGATGTGGTGACCCGCGCTGATATCGCGAGCGAAAAGCTGATTGTGGATGGTCTCCGCAAGGCGTTCCCTGAACATTCGATCCGTACCGAAGAGGCGGGAGTCATTGAAGGCTCGGATCCGCGTTACCGCTGGATTATCGACCCGGTGGACGGTACGGTGAACTTTAGCCGTGGTATTCCGCTGTGGGGCATTTCGATCGCACTTCACTTTGAAGGCAAACCGCTGGTAGCGGTAGTGAACTTGCCGAAACTTGGCGAACTCTTTACGGCCGTGAAGGGCGGGGGAGCGTTCATGAACGGCAAGCCGATTCACGTGAGCGATGAATCTGACCCGGTACATGCCATTGTCAGTAACGGCGACTTTAATGTGGGTGTCGCTGAAAAGATCAATGCGCAGAACTCGAAGAACTTCGCCCGCGAGGCGGAAACTTTCGAACGCGTGAAGTGTTTTGGGTCGGCGGTAATCGAAGGCTGCTTTACCGCCTGTGGACGAATCGACTGCTTCGTGATGACGATGAGTTACCCCTGGGATATCGCGGCGATTGCGCTCTTGGTCGAGGAAGCTGGCGGAAAATCGACTCGTATTGACGGTTCGACGATGCAATTCGTGGACGCCGAACAGGTGATTTTCTCGAACGGGATTCTCCACGAAACACTCATCAAGACAGTAGAATAAAACCCTTTTGTCATTCTGACGCCCCTTTGTCATCCCCGACTTGGTCAGGGATCTTTGTTTTAACGGTAAAAAGAAATTTACTTTCTGTCGTTAAAACTTAAAACTTACAAAAATGTAGACTTTTTGCTCGGTATGCCTTCAAATTTAACGAAAAAAGGCAATTAGAAAAACTTGCAAAATACTAACTTACAAAAATGTAAGTTTTTAAAGTTTTTTACCACTTTTTCACTTTTTTTCTAAACCCTTTGCTATCTTTACAACCGTTGAAAAAACATTAACAATCCAAACTCTCAACGGAGATATATAAAATGGCAATCAAGAATGCTTACCTTCAGAAGGTTTATGACAAGGTCGTCGCCCGTGATCCGGACCAGGCCCTCTTCCACCAGGCTGTCCGCGAATTCCTCGAATCCCTGGACCCCGTCCTCGAACAGGACAAGTCTTGGGAAACCAACGGCGTGATCGACCGCCTCGTCGAACCGGAACGCGTAATCACTTTCCGCGTACCTTGGCTCGATGACAAGGGTAACGTTCAGGTCAACCGTGGCTACCGCGTGCAGTTCAACTCCGCTATCGGCCCGTACAAGGGCGGTATCCGTCTCCGTAACGAAGTGACTCTTTCTATGCTGAAGTTCCTCGGCTTCGAACAGATCTTCAAGAACAGCTTGACCACGCTCCCCATGGGCGGCGGCAAGGGCGGTTCCGACTTCGATCCTAAGGGCAAGAGCGACAACGAAGTGATGCGCTTCTGCCAGTCCTTCATGACTGAGCTTTGCAAGCACGTCGGTGCCGACACGGACGTTCCGGCTGGTGACCAGGGTACTGGCGCTCGCGAAATCGGTTACATGTTCGGTCAGTACAAGCGCATCCGCAACGAATTCGTGGGCGTTCTCACCGGTAAGGGCCTCTCCTACGGTGGTTCTCTCGCTCGTACCGAAGCTACTGGCTACGGCCTCTGCTACTTCACCCGCGAAATGCTCAAGGACCTCGCTAACGACTCCTTCCAGGGCAAGACTGTGGTGATTTCCGGTTCCGGTAACGTTGCCCAGTTTGCTTGCCAGAAGGCTACTCAGCTCGGTGGCAAGGTCGTGACCATGTCCGACTCCAACGGCTACATCTACGATCCGAACGGCATCAACCTCGACATCGTTCTCGACCTCAAGAACGTGAAGCGCGCTCGTATCAGCGAATACGCCAAGCTGGTTCCGGGTTCTGAATACCACGAAGGTTCTAAGGGTGTTTGGACGGTCAAGTGCGACATCGCTCTTCCGTGCGCAACTCAGAACGAACTCGACCTCGAAGGTGCCAAGGCCCTTATCGCTAACGGCGTGAAGGCTGTTGCTGAAGGTGCTAACATGCCGTCTACTCCGGAAGCTATCGAAGCCTTCCAGAAGGCTGGCGTTCTCTTTGGACCTGCCAAGGCTGCTAACGCTGGTGGCGTGGCTACCTCTGGCCTCGAAATGTCTCAGAACTCCGAACGTCTCTCCTGGACCTTCGAAGAAGTGGACAAGAAGCTCGAAGGCATCATGAAGAGCATCTACGCCGCTGCTTCCTCTGCCGCTGTCAAGTACGGCCAGAAGGGCAACCTCGTGATGGGTGCAAACATCGCCGGCTTCCTCAAGGTTGCCGATGCCATGAAGTGGCAGGGCGCGGTGTAATCAAGGCTGTCATTCCGGCCTCCGTGCCGGAATCACCTTTAAAAAGTTCTCGGTCTCGCAAGAGCCGGGGGCTTTTTTTATGGGAGAATGGCTACAAAAGCGACTGAAAAAGCCCTCGGATTGGTTCCGAGGGCTTTTTCAATTATTTCTGCGGGTGAAGACTAGTATGTCTCATCGCAATAAGGTGGATCGCTGGGGTCGCTGCTGCACAGCAGATTCGTCTGGTTGTTGATTTTCACCACTTCCATCGTCGGGGCGGTGTAGTTTTTTTTCTGTTCGGTTTGAGTTTCGTTTTTCATAGTCGCTTGGATTTGGTTAGTGGTTAAATTACTTCTTCAAGTAGATTCCCTTGGCTCTCGGCTTACTCACGCTGCGGCCCTTGAGGTCGAAGGTGCGCTTGCCTACGTTGTTCAGGCGGAATTCGCCCGTGCGCGGGTTGAGTGTGCCAATGACGGTGGTTTGCTCGTTGCCGCCTGTGGTGCTGCGGCTAACGATGACCACATCCATAGTTTCAGGAAGGTCGTTTTCGGTGCTTGCCATCATTGCGGGTGCGTACTTGGCACTGCTTGGAAGAGGGGCGTTCATCTGCACCTTCGGTTCCTTGATCATATAGGCTCGCAATGCCGGGGAGTAGGCTCCAGCACCGAGCTTTACGAACTGGCCAATCTGCTTGGCTCCGTCCTGAACCTTTGCGGCAAATGCGCGGATGAGGCCTCCCTTTGTTTCATCCTCGGTCCATGTATGCTTTTGCAGCGTACCGCGGAATACCCAATCTCCATCGGCTTGGCCGCGAGTTTCGGTTGTTGCGGGGGTCGGTAAGAGTGTCGCTCCGGCCAAGAACGTGATGGCGTCTGCATCCATCTGCACCATGTACGGCGTGTAGGCGGCTATCTTGCCCGCATTGTCGAAATAATCGGCTTCGTTGCATCGTTCGTACTTGGCGGTGTTCTCGCAGTCCGAACCACCGTTTTCGTTGCACTTTGCGATTGCGGCGTCCTTAAGAGAATCCTGGACGGCCTTGTTGCACCATACGTACTGCATGCCCACACTTGATTTTCCGTTAGATTGCTGAACGCCATTGAACTCGATGATGGATTTTACACCCTGGAGATTGCTGGCGTCGTAGTCGAACGGAAGCATGATCGTTGCAAAGCCGCTCTGCTTAAAGGTGCGGTTCAGGATGATTTTGTCAACAGCGATATCCGTTTCGATCTTGATGGCATCTGTGCCATTAAAGTTTCCGTCTATCACGATACTGGTCTTGACTAAAGAGTCTTCTGTTTTTTCTGTATAAACTAGGAATGGCTTGTAATAAGGGGTAAATGTTTTTTGTTTGTTAACGCTTACAAGCTGATGCCCTGCGTAAATATTATTTTCGTCGTCCTTGAAGAATTTGCCGCTTGCAAAGGAAATGAATCCATTAAATTGACCATCAATCTTAATTGTATCGGTTTCATTTTTCCAACTGAAGTTGATTTCGGCATCGTCTGAATCGTTCCAAGCTGTCATGCTGCTGCTGCTGGTTGACTGTGCGTTAATGGTTACGATACCGCCATTGATATTTATCTTTTGGGATGCGTAGATTGCGGTAACAAAACTTTCTGCAATGACTTTACCATCGTTGATTGTTACTCCACCTTCGGAATGGATTGCGTTAGATTCCGATTTTGCATAGATTGAACCTCCGTTGAGAATCACGTCGTCTGCGAAAATGGCCTTACTCCAAGTATAAATATCGAGTTTGCCGGTGCCAGTGGACTGTCCATAAATGGTCAGGCTGGCCTTGCCGTCTTCGGCCTTGGTGATACCATTGTTTTCAATGTAATTTTTTGTTGTTCCGATGCTCATCGTGTAATCATCGGTCAAAACGATATGCACGTCGCCACTAATTTGGAGGGAGTTTGTATAAGTAATGTCGTTCAGCACTACATACCAACCCGCATCAAGACTCGTTTCGTTTCCGGTCAGGACATTGTATTTTGTCAAGGTTTGTTCGCTGCCGTTTTCGTCGATGTAGGCGATACTGGTCAATTCCCTGATGGAGAAAGATGTGCTTGCAGTCTTATTCAACTTGTAGTTGCTGTTGCTGATTTCCGTCACCGTGGCGATGTGGGTTCCGATTTCTTCTGCGGCGCCTGTCACTGTAGCGATGCACTTGTCTTCATTTACGAGCCCATCAAGCGTAGCTGTCGGAACATGTTCATTTCCGTCGTAGAAAAATAGCGTGTCGCTCCAGACAATAGAGACTCTTTTTTGTTCAACGGTCAAGTTGCCTTCGACAAATTCAATTTCGTAGTTGTCGGCAGTCAGGCCGCTCGGTGTAATGGCGTATTTGCCGACATTGCCGTATAGTGTGTAATCGATGCTGTAAACGAGTGTGCCGTTTAGGGATTTTTCGTTTTCTCCATTGACAAAGCCGCTGAATTCGACATCAGCGTTAGACGGTGGTTCATCGCCATAGACAATCGTATCGTTCTTTGCCGTAACCGTGAGCGGAGCCTTTGTAATTTCGAAGGCCTGTTCGAAGCCTGTTTCCGGCAACTTGTAGTTGGGATTGCTCAACTCTGTTACCGTAGCCGTGTATTTGCCTGCATTTGTAGCGGCTCCCGTCACTGTGAAACTACACTTGTCGTTTTCCAAAACACCTTCAAACGTTACTGCTGGGATATGTTCGGTTCCATCGTATGTGAACGTATTCTGCTTGTCCCAGGCGATGGAAACTTCCTTCGGCACAACAGTCAGTTCACCTTCTACAAATTGAATTTCATAGTTGTTGGCTGTCACATTACCCGGCGTAATTGTATAGCCAGAAGCTGCGGTGTCCCCTGCCGTATAATCACACTCATAAGACAGCGTACCATTGAGAATATCGGATATTTCCTTTAACGTATCGACACCGACAATGCCATCGTATGTATAACCTGTGGAAATAAAATCATCTCCATAAGTAATCGTAGTATCCTTGGCCTTAATTACGAGCGGGGCCTTTGTGATGTTAAATTCCTTTATAGTTTTGTCATAATATCTTCCGATTCCCTCAATGACAAATGACGCTTCACCGACATTTAAGTTGTTTTCGCAATAAATCTTGTAGTCGTTTTCAGAAATGCTGTCTGGTTTGTATATTGCGGGGGTAGGACAAATAGAGTCCCCGCTGTAGATTTGGTCGGGAATTGTGTCAATTTCTATTTCTGGGAGTTTTTTAGCCCACTTGGCATAGACGGTAGTGTTTGCGGTTACGGGTGCGGAGAAGTCAAATTCTGTATCGCCATTTTCAGTAGTGAACCAGCCGACAAACTTCATGTTGCCTCGAATCGGATCATTGGGCTTTGCAACGTGTGCCACGCCGTTTTCGTCAAAGGTTGTAGCGACCGTATTGGGCATGCTGCCGTTCTGGAGGTTGATGGTCACGACATAGCATGGCGAGATGGTTTTATCAATCAGGCTTTCATCAAACTTATTATAAGCATTGCCGTCTTCATCTTTAAAACCCTTATCTTTAGCAAAAGAAATGCTGTTTCCACGACCTAATGTATAGCGGTCTTTTGCACTGAGCCAATCCAAGATAACACCATCATCAGCTTGGATTGTTGCTTCCAGATAATCTTCGTAGATGTTGGAGGAAATGTTCACAATGCCGCTGTTGATATGGACTTCTCCAGATGCTTCTATAGCCTTGGATCTATCACCATTTCTTATGGTGATATTCCCTCCGTTAATGCTCAAGTTCCCATTGACAACAACGGGACAAATCGTATTAGACGAATCATAAACAGTCAGCGTACCCGTACCAAGCGTCTGTCCGTAGATTGACAAGTCGCCTGTAGTCTGGATTAATGTATTTCGGTCTGATTTAAGTTCCATTTCTGCGCCGTCTTCAATGACGATATGGGTTTCGCCATCGAAGGAGAGCGTGTTTTCGAAAATATCGATTTTCTGGCCATTTGAATAGGGGCTCTTTACCACATACCAGCCACCGGGGATGTGGATGACACCGTTATCGTCGGCCATGGCATAATAATCATCACCAAGCAAGGTATTGAGTAAGGTATAAGAGCCCGGTTCAAGGAACTTTTCAGCGCCATTTTCATCAATGTACGAAACTGCTTCAAGATCCGCAGCCAACGAGGTTGCTGCCATAAGCAGGGTAAAGATGAGCACAAACCCCATACGGAGCGAGTGTAAAGAGTGATTATGATGTGAGAACATGGACTCTTTCCTCCAGTTAAAAGAAGTTCTTTGTTCACGGTGTACAAAAATTGGACGAAAATTTAGAAATTTTTATGCAAATTAATGGAATTCCAATTTGGAATAATTGCTTTTGGGGGTGAGTCTATATATATTTTCGCTTAAGGATTAGACTGGTGGGTGAAATGATGAAGTTCTGGTTTGTTGTAGTTTTGCTTTTGGCGGGGCTTTCTTTCGCGTATGTTACCCCGATGCCCGACTTTAAGGACAAGCGCGATGGGCGAGTCTACAAGACGGTGCAAATTGGCGATCAGCGCTGGTTTGCGGAGAATTTGCGGTTTAACATCAAGGGGAGCTGGTGCTACGACAAGAAAGACTATAATTGCGAAAGGTATGGCAGACTCTATGATTGGGCGATGGCCATGAGGATGAGCGATTATTACAACAGCCATTCCATCAAGAAATTTGATTTCTCAAAATTGAAACCGGGACAGTACCATGATGCGTGCCCGGTCGGATGGCATGTGCCGACAAACAAGGACTGGTATAAACTCAGGTACTTTGTCGGTAAAAAGGGAATTAGCGATGGCGTGGGTATCAGCCTGAAATCAAGCGAATTGTGGGAGAGGGAACTCCGTATTCCGGCGGGGTCCGATGAATTTGGATTCAACGCCATTCCCGCAGGCGTCAAGCAACCTTATAGCGGGTTTATGGATTTGGGCCGAACGACGCAGTTCTGGTCCTCTACAGAAATTGATGATGGCGGGGCGTTTTATTGGAACCTGATGTACGATTCAAGGACTATGGAAAAGGTCTATACCGGCAAGGATGACGGCGTCTCTGTTCGATGCGTAGAAGATAAGTTGTACGAAGTCAAGGAACCGCCTCCGCCGCCGCGCAAGGTTATTCCGCAGGTGGTTAAGGTGCAAAATAAGGAGCTTCGGACGGTTCATATCGGCGATCAGATTTGGATGGTCGATAACTTGAATGTGAATGTGCCGGGAAGTTTTTGCTACGAGTACAAGGAAGAAAACTGCGAAAAATTTGGCAGGCTGTATCCGTGGACTGTTGCGATGAAACTGAACGAGAAGTTTTCTAGAACGGTTGCTCGGGATTCCGTGATGAAACGTAAGCCGAGGGGAATTTGCCCGAATGGTTGGCATGTCCCGACTGTTTTTGATTTTCAGAATTTGATTGCGTATTTAAAGGATATTGATGATGCCGTAGGTGCGGGAACGAATTTGCGTGCACGCGAAGGGTGGCAGGAAAGTGACGATGTGCTGCTGGGCGAGGATGGTTTCGGCTTTTCGGGGCTTGCGGCGGGATTCCGCGACTCGGCGGGTGTTTTTGCAGGTCGTGAGCTCTTTGCGGGATTCTGGTCGGGGACGGAAGGGGATTCCTTGCAGGCGCTGGCCTGGACATTGCCTTACGATAATGATGATTTCGTGATGGATTCGGCAAGTAAGGATAAAGCCTATTCTGTGCGTTGCCTGATGGATCCGCCGGATGAAGATGAATTGTACGATAGCACTTCGCTTACGGATAGCCGTGACGGAAACCGTTACAGGACGGTTGCGGTTGGCGAAGATGTGTGGATGTCTGAAAATTTGCGCTTTGCGGCCCTTGGGAGTTACTGCTATGAGGACAAGGACAATCGTTGTCGGAATTATGGGCGACTTTATCCGTGGCATGTGGCGATGCGCCTTCCGGAGGATTTTATTGAAAATTCGTTGGATAGTACTTCGCTTGATGCCGTTGCGTTGGAGCATCAGGGGGTGTGTCCTGATGGCTGGCATATTCCTCGGCGAGAAGAATGGTTGCGCCTTGGGGAGTATGCGGTTAGCTTGCGCAAGGGGCTTGGTGCTGCGCTGAAAAGCCGTGATGGCTGGGCGCAGGGCGGAGAACCTGTAAACAATGCGAGCGGGTTTAACGCGATTCCTGCCGGGAGCCGCTACATTGATGGCGAGTATGCCGAGCTAGGGTCAAGTGCTTATTTTTGGGCTGCCGAAGGTGGCGCCGGTATGGGTGCCGTTTATTGGAACCTGATTAATTCCAAGGATGATTTTGCAACGGCGGAAGATTTTGAACACTCAGCATTTTCGCTTCGGTGCGTGAAAAATAAGGCTGTTAAAACAAACTAATCTGGGTGCCTTCGTCGGCGGGATTCTGTTTGCCGCTGGTGGGGTTCTGCTTGCTGTTGGTGGGCGTGCCCGCGGAGGATTCGCTGTCGCTTTCGGTTGCATCGCCGGAATCTGCCGCGGCGATTTGCGCCAAAAGCCACGCTTCGTCGTGTACGGGGATTCCGAGTTCGTTTGCCTTGGTGAGTTTGCTTCCGGCGGCTTCGCCCGCGAGGACCCAGCTGGTCTTCTTGCTGACGGAACCGCTGACCTTGCCGCCGTTTTCTTCGATGAGTTTGCGGGCTTCTTCGCGTTCCATGCTCGGGAGTGTGCCGGTGATGACGGCGGTTTGGCCTTGGAATAATGTCTTTACGACGCCCTTGAATTCGGTGGGGCAGCCGAGGGCGATGAGTTCGTCAATTTCCTGTGTGTAGCGTTCCGTGTGGAAAAAGTCGTAGACGGACTTTCCGATGCGTTCGCCGACGTCGTTGACGTTCTGCAAGTCTTCGACGGTGGCGGTACGGATCGCTTCGAGCGTGCGGAAGTGCTTGGCGAGGTTGCGAGCGCTGGTGCGGCCCACGAATCGGATGCCGAGGCCGTGCAGCAGGTTCTCGAGGCTACGCTCCTTGGAGGCGGCAATAGCGTCGTAGACGTTTTTGGCGCTTTTCTTGGCCATGCGTTCCTGCGATTCGAGGTCTTCGAGCGTAAGGCGGTACAGGTCCGGAATGCGCTTGATTTTTCCTGTGGAAATCAGGCTTGCGATGAGAGCGGGGCCGAGGTTCTCGATGTTCATGGCCTCGCGGCTCACGAAATGTTCGAACAGACATTGCACCTGCGCCGGGCAGTGCATGTTTTCGCAGCGGAGAATGACTTCGTCGTCGATGTGGGTGAGCGGCTCGCCGCATACGGGGCATTTTTCGGGGGCGGTCACGGGGACGGCCCCCGCCGGGCGGAGTTCTTTCTTGACGTCGGTGATTTTCGGGATGATTTCGCCGCCCTTCTCGACGCCGACGGTGTCGCCGTAATGCAGGTCCAGGCGTGAGACTTCGTCGAAGTTGTGGAGGGTGGCGCGTTTGACGGTGGTGCCCGCGAGGCGCACGGGGGCAAGGTTCGCGACCGGCGTCACGGCCCCGGTGCGGCCCACCTGGAATTCCACGGAAAGGAGCGGCGTGTAGGCGCGCTCGGCCTTGAACTTGTAGGCGATGGCCCAGCGCGGGCTCTTGCTTGTGGTACCGAGGGCACGCTGCATGGCAAGGTCGTTCAGCTTTACGACCATGCCGTCGATTTCGAAGGGGAGGCTGTCGCGGCTCGCGCCAATCTGCTCCGAAATCTTCATGATTTCATCGGTGGTATCGGCTGTCCAGTAGTCGTTCGTGTGGAACCCGAGGCGCTTGAGCTGTAGCAGGTTTTCTTCGTGAGTTTTATTGTTGCTCTCGGGAATGTGGTAGGCAAAGAAGCGCATCGGGCGAGTCTTGCATTCGGCGACACTCTTGAGCTTGAGCGAGCCCGAAACCGTATTACGCGGGTTCTGGAAAATTTTCTTGCCTTCCAAGATGAACTGCTCGTTCAGGCGTTCGAAGGCTTCGCGCTCCATGTAGACTTCGCCGCGCACCTCGAAAGTGCCCTGCGGGATTTCGCTCGGGTCAATCTTCAGTTTTTTCGCGTCCAAGGTTTCCGGAATGTCTGCAATCGTGAGTGCGTTCAAAGTAACGTCGTCGCCCTGGGCGCCGTCGCCGCGGGTAGCGGCCTGCTTCAGGCGACCGTTTTCATAGACGATGGAAAGCGAGACCCCGTCGATTTTCCGCTCGCAAATCCACTTGTGTGAAATGGTTGAGGTTCTCGCCAAGGAATGCCCTGGATCCCCTCCATCGCTATGCTCTGTCGAGGATGACATAGGGGGAGGAGTCATCCTGGAGCCGGAGGCGACGGGATCCAGATCAGCGATTCCTTCTTCCGCGGCCTTCACGAACTCCGCCATTTCTTCGGCGCTGTACACGTTCGCGATACTGAGCATGGGCACGGCATGTGCGACTTTCGCAAAGTCGTTCGTCAAGTCGCTGCCGACCCGCTGCGTGAGCGATGCATTGCCGCGCAGTTCCGGGTATTTCGCCTCGAGCGCTTCCATCTCCTTGAGCCCAAAGTCAAAATCCTGGTCGCTCATGGGGGAGACGCCTTCCTTGTAGTAAAGGCGGCTTGCTTCTTCTAGCTGTTTTTTCAGCTCGAAATACCGGGTGCGGTCAATGTCTTTCTGGTCCATCGTCTTGATCTCTTTTCATCCTAAATATAAAAAAGATGGCTGTACGGGTGTGTTTTTTATTATTTTTCTCTATACAAACTATGCGAAAGATTTGTCTGCTGATTGTGTTTTTCTGCGCTTTTGCCGCGTGGGCGGACGATTACGTCGTGCTGTCGCCCAGTTTTGTACCGCAAGCGCTTTTGGCAAGGCAGATTGCTCGATTTTGCCGGAAATTTGACAGGTTACAGAAAATGAGTGCTTTTCAAAAACTGAAAAATCAATGCTGTCGTTACGGAAAATGTAAAACAAGGGCGGATCAACGTTTTACGGAGCAATGTTCCTTATTTTTCTTTTGTGTTTATTTTGAATACCTGACCGCATTGTAAGCACATTAGCGGCATGCCATTCGTAATTCGAATACGGCTGTTTGATATGGCCAAAATTTTTTTATTTCGTGGGATGATTTCTTTGTTCGATCCCGCTTCCCGTTGGAGTTTTTTTATTTGACAAGCGATATGCCCTTCGCATTTGGGGCATGTCAACCTTGAAGGCATTGCATTTTTATATCCGAAGGAATTCATTATCTTTTTAGCCAGATTAATTCTTACGGCCTCGTAATTAGAAAGTTTCTTACCGTCTTCATGTTTTTTAAACTCGCAAAAATCATTCTTTATCATTAATTTGGATAAATAATCGTCATCATGGCCTTCAAGAACACGTTGTTTGTCAGCGTTATATTTTTCACGCAGATTTAGGAGCTTTTCCACTTCTGTTTCAGAAATTTTTTGAACAGGTTCGTTCTTTTCAAAATAACTGCCAACAACGTTGCCTTTGAGTTTAGGCTTATCTGTTACATAATCTACAAACGAAGCTCCACATTTGGGGCAACTTGAAGACTGCTTTATGCTCATGCCGTATTTCTGCCATATATAACCACACGAAGAACAGTGATGAGTAATTCTTATCGGTGGACCATAAATGGCTCTAGGTCTATTTCTTTGAGGCTTAAATTTGCCATCGCCTTTCTTTGTACCGCATGCATCACAATACAATGCGTTTTTGGGCAATGTTGCGTGACAATTGGCACATTTGTTCCCCTTGTCCGTAGTTTTGTTTATGTTTCCCTGCATATTATGCCTCCAGCATTTTGAAAACGCAGTAATTGGGTTCGTTGTTTTGAAAGTTCCAGGTATGGGTTGAATCTCCCATGCAAAATTCCCTTTCGCTACATTGTTTGCATTGCGGATTTAATTCCGCCTTGTCTTGACGGAAAATTTCAAACCGTTTTTTCCAAACATCTACGAAGGAATCTTTATAAATGTTTCCCTGTATTGTTAATTCGCTTCGTTCAATGTCCAGACATGCTCCGATATCGCCATTTGCCATGACGCTTGCGATTTTAGTTCCTGCTCCGCATTGAAAATAAAAATCGCGAACCATGTACTCGTATTGCATTCCGAGATAGTGCGAACAGCCTAAATTAATTTCCATCTTGTTGTTCGGATGGAATCGGGTCCGTTTAACGAAATCGAGCAGCATTTTGTATTCGTGAGCGTCGAGGAACATCGATGAGTTCTCTTTTGCTCTGCCGATGGGCTCGATGTTCGCAATTTTCCATGATTCGATTTTCTCATCGCAAAGGAATTCGTATAGGATATCCAGTTCTTTCAAATTGTTTTTGTGGACGACGGTTACGACTTCAGGATATAACCCAGCTTTTTTCGCATTTCGGATACCTGTCAGCGCTTGTTGGAATGCATTTGGGGAACATCGAAAGTTGTTGTGACTCTCTTCCAGACCGTCCAAGCTGATAGAGATTGTGTCCAGTCCGGCTTTCTTGAACTGTTCTCCGACGTCTTCGGACAATAAGGTTCCGTTAGTCGTTATTCCGCAAGAAAAATTTAAATGCTTGGAATAGGCGATGATTTTGAATAGTTCTTTGTTCAAAAGTGGTTCGCCGCCTGTGATGCAAATGAATATCTGCGATGCATCGTATTCTTTGGAGACTTCGTCCAGCACTTTTTTGGCAGTTTCAAAAGGCAAGTAGTTACGGTTTGTGGATAGGCAGCCGCTGCCGCAATGCTTGCATTTTAAATTGCAGCAATCGGTCACTTCAAGAAACAAATATGCGAGTTGCGGATTTTTCCACAACTTTCGTTGGTATTCTGCCAACGAGTGCATGTTTTTTCGTTTTGAAATGTATTGATTTTTCACCATACACGATAAATATATATTCGTTCACGTGTCAAAAAACGACACTTGTGTGAGAAAATACAATTTACGAGTCTTTTTTTTGTCAAAACCTCTTGACAATCGCCATCTTGCAATTTATATTTGGTGCACAAGTGTGTAGAAAATTGCTTTTCGTACACGAAGCAAAACAATCAAAGCCCCGCCTTTTTATGCATGTAGGCGGAGGGAGGAAAGATGAAGAATGGCGTAATCGCTGGTGGTGTCGGCATATGGCTCGACGAAATTGTTCCCTGCCTCAAGGATACCGAAACTGGGGAAATCAAGGAAACGGTGGTGTTCAGGATTGAAAGCAGGTCTTTCCTGGAAAAATTCAACGAAAAGAACGGGTGGGAAATTAATTGGATCAAAATTCCCAAAGAAGTTGAGGTCTTTGCCCTTGCCTTGAAGGAAAATAATGAAATTCAAGGGCTTGTCGGGGTAAGAAATGACGTGGATGTAAAGGCCGCCTATTTGCATTGGGCTTGTACCGCTCCGCACAATAATAAACATGCTTTTGGTAAGCAAAAATACATCGGTGTTGGGGGTCATCTTTTTGCCATAGCGGCGGACCGTTCCCTTGCATGGGGATATGACGGATTTATTCATGGTTTTGCCCTTAACAAAGAGCTGTTAAATCACTATATTGAAGTTCTAGGTGCAACTTATTTGGGTGCTCTGCATCCATACCAATTTGCTTTTAGCAGGATGGCATCACAAAAACTTCTGGAGGTCTATACCTATGAGTGGAATTAGAAAGCCCGCCGTCATTCTGGCGGATTCCATGGAAGAGTACTTGGCTCCTCCGAATCCCTATAAAAATCCTCCTAAAGGCAAGTTGAACCTACTGGAATTAGGGCGATATGCCGAGCGTGTTGGAAAGGATTTTGATGAACTGACTGCCGATGAAATTCTGCAGTTCAAGATTCCGTAATCTATAACCTTGATGTCATAGTAGCCCCTGCTAGAAGGGGTAGCGGCCCTGTGACTGTCGAAGGAGAGCGAGGGGAAGGCTTTCTCCTTTATATTACGGAAAGTGTAATGACTGCCATTTCTTTTACATAAATTGAAACCCTTGGTTATGCGAAAAATCCGTAAATTCCTTGTGTTTTACATTTTCTTTCCGCTTTTTCAATAATTGGCGGGTTGTGCTGAGATTTGGCACGTTTTTTGCATAAACAGAGCGCAAAAAACAAGAAAAGGAATTTTATGAACGCTCAAGCACTTTACGATCCGGCCAACGAACACGACGCCTGCGGTGTCGGCCTGGTCGCCAATATTAATAATGTTGCCTCGCACCAGATTGTGCTGCAGGGCATTACGGTCTTGAAAAGGCTCATGCATCGCGGTGCGGCTGGTGGCGACCCTGAAACGGGTGATGGCGCCGGCCTTTTGCTTTCTATGCCTCACAAGTTCTTCCGCAAGCTGTACCCGACACTTCCGGAACGCTACGGTGTTGCGATGTTCTTTGTCGAAAATACGCTCGAAGCTTCTGCGTTTGACGCAAAGATCAAGGAAATTGCCGAGGCCGAGGGAGTGAAGGTGCTGAACTTCCGCGAGGTGCCGGTGAATCCCGAAAAGATCGGCCGCACGGCACGCGAGACCTTGCCCCATATCTGTCAGGTGTTCTTTGACGGTTCCGCTTTTGAAAATGACGGTACGTTTGATATTAAGTTGTATGTGATTCGTCGCCTGATGGAAAAGGCTTGCAAGGGTTTGTATGTTTGCAGCTGCAGCCGCCGTAGCATCGTGTACAAGGGACTATTGCTCGCAAGCCAGATTGAAGGCTTCTACAAGGACCTGAACGATCTCGATTTCGAGTCCCCGATTGCGCTTGTTCACCAGCGCTACTCCACGAACACTTTCCCGACTTGGCCGCTCGCGCATCCGTTCCGCTACCTCGCTCACAACGGCGAAATCAACACCCTGCGCGGAAACCTGAACAGTCTGCGTGCCCGCGAACCGCACCTGAAGAGCGAAATTATCGGCGATGACCTGCAGAAACTTTTGCCGCTTGTTCCGGCGGGGCAGAGTGACTCGGCCAGCCTCGACAATATGTTTGAGCTTCTCGTCGCTGCGGGTCGTAGCCTTCCGCATGCGATGATGATGCTCATGCCGCAGGCTTGGGGCCAGAAACATTACCTGGGCCGCGATGTGCGTGGCTTCTTTGAATATGAATCCATGCTTATGGAACCGTGGGATGGCCCGGCAGCCGTTGCGTTCAGCGATGGCGTGAATGCGGGTGCAATCCTCGATCGTAATGGCCTTCGTCCGGCACGTTACACTCTGTGTAAAGACGGCCTTTTCGTGATGGCTTCCGAAACGGGCGTGCTTGACTTGCATGACGACGAAGTCGAAGAAAAGGGCCGCCTCAAGCCCGGCGAAATCATTTATCTGGATTTGGAAAATCACCGCATCTTGAAGAATGCGGAAATGAAGGCTCAGGTGGCGAGAGCCAAGCCTTACCGCCGCTGGGTTGCCGAGAACAAGATGAGCGTCCGCGGGCTTTTTAGCGAGATTAACCCGTCTGACGTTCCCGAAGATATTCTGGTGCAGCAGAAGCGCTTCGGCTATTCTGCCGAAGACCTCTCCATCATCTTGCAGCCGATGGCCAAGAACGGGGCCGAGCCGATTGGCTCCATGGGTAACGATGCCGCGCTTGCTGTGCTTTCGGACAAGCCGCAGCCGCTGTTCAACTACTTCAAGCAGCTGTTCGCTCAGGTCACTAACCCGCCGATTGACCCGATTCGCGAAGAGCTGGTGATGAGCCTTACGACATACATCGGGAACCACGGCAACATTCTGGAAGAGACTCCGGAGCAGGCGCACCTGATCAAGATTCCGCGCCCGATCGTGACGGAAGACGAAATCCGTCGCTTCGAGAATATCGGCGACAAGAGCTTTAAGGCGAAGGTGCTCAAGATGCAGTTCCCGCTCGGTGGTGACGGCTCGGTGCTGGAAGCAGCCCTGCAGAACCTCGCTGGCGATGCCGTGCGTGCAGTAAACGATAAGTTTGACATCATCGTTCTTTCAGACAAGAACATTGACTGGGGCTATGTGCCTATTCCGTCTCTCCTCGCAACGGCTTGCGTGAACCGCGCCTTGGTGGAAGCGGGCGTGCGTCCTGAAATCGGTCTGATCGTGCAGTCCGGTGAAGTTCGCGAAGTGATGCACTTTGCCCTGTTGCTCGGTTACGGTGCGACCGTCATCAACCCGTACCTCGCTTTCGAAAGCATCACCAACATGTGCCACAACGGTGACCTGGATGTGGCTCCGGTGACGGCTGCTGCAAACTACGTGAAGGCAGTGGACAAGGGCCTGTTGAAGATTATGTCGAAGATGGGTATCTCCACTCTTCGTAGCTACCGCAGTGCACAGATTTTTGAAGCCGTGGGCCTGAACCACGAACTCATCGAGAAGTTCCTGCCGGGTACGGCAAGCCGTATCGAAGGTATCGGCCTCGAAGAAATCGCCCGCGAAGTGGGCGAACGCCAGAAGATCGCCTTTGCCGATGCAAGCAAGGTGCTCCAGTCGGGTGGCCAGTATGCATTCCGCAAGGAAGGTGAAAAGCACCTGTGGACTCCGCAGTCCTTGGCGGCATTCCGTCAGGCAGTTCAGGGTGGCGATTATGAAAAGTTCAAGGTCTACAGCAAGCTGATCAACGACCAGTCCGAACGTCAAGCGACTCTGCGTGGCCTCTTCAAGTTCAAGCAGACGACTCCGATCGATATTTCCGAAGTTGAATCTCGCGAATCGATCATCCATCATTTTGTGGCAGGCGCTATGAGCCTTGGCTCCTTGAGCCCCGAAGCCCACGAAACGATTGCCATTGCGATGAACCGCATCGGTGCCATGAGCAACTGCGGTGAAGGTGGTGAAGATCCCGATCGCGATACTCCGGCCGCAAACGGCGATATCCGTAGCTCTGCCATCCGTCAGATTGCTTCGGGCCGCTTTGGTGTGACCATTGACTACCTGCGCCATGCAAAGGATTTGCAGATCAAGATGGCCCAGGGTGCAAAGCCCGGTGAAGGTGGCCAGCTGCCGGCTCACAAGGTGAACGAGTTCGTGGCACGTATCCGTCACTCTATCCCGAACGTGTCGCTGATTTCTCCTCCGCCGCACCATGATATTTACTCTATCGAAGACCTTGCTCAGTTGATTTATGACCTGCGCAACGCCAACCCGAAGGCCCGTGTCTCTGTGAAGCTCGTGTCTGAAGTGGGCGTGGGTACGATTGCCGCGGGTGTCGCGAAGGCTCACGCTGACGTGGTGCTGATTTCTGGTCACGATGGTGGTACGGGTGCATCTCCGCTTACCTCCATCAAGCATGCCGGTCTTCCGTGGGAACTCGGTATTGCCGAAGCGGAACAGACTCTCGTGCTGAACGATCTGCGCGGACGCATCAAGCTCCAGGTCGATGGCCAGCTCAAGACGGGCCGCGACGTGGTGGTGGCCGCTCTCCTCGGTGCCGAAGAATTTGGCTTTGCAACGAACCTGTTGGTCAGCCTTGGTTGCGTGATGGACCGCAAGTGCCATACGAACCAGTGCCCGATGGGTATCGCCACGCAGGATCCGGACTACCGCAAGCGTTTTGCCGGCAAGCCCGAATATGTGGAAAACTTTCTCTACTTCATTGCCGACGAAGTTCGCGAAATTCTCGCAAGCCTTGGCCTCAAGAGCCTCTCCGAAGCCTGCGGCCGTAGCGACCTCCTGGAACGCGACGAGGCAATTGCCTTCTACAAGGCTCACAACCTCGACTTCTCCAAGATTTTCGAAACCGTCAATGGCGGCATCAAGTCCTTCGACAAGAACTTTGTGAAGGAAGATTTGGTGAACTTCGACCGTCGCGAACTCCTGCCGTTCGTGGCCGATACACTCAAGACTGGCAAGGCCGTGGAACTCTGCACGGTGGTGCACAACACCGACCGTACGGTGGGTACGGAACTTTCCGGCGAAGTGGACGAACACTTTGGCGTGAAGGGCCTCCCCGAAGATACCATCAAGGTTCACTTGCAGGGTGTCGCGGGTCAGAGCTTCGGTGCCTTCCTTGCTCCGGGTGTTACGCTTGACCTCGAAGGCGAAGCGAACGACTTTATGGGCAAGGGCCTCTCGGGTGGAAAGATCATCGTGCGTCCGCCTAGCAATGCAAGCTTCAAGGCTGAAGACAACGTGATCGCAGGTAACGTCATCGGTTACGGTGGTACCTCGGGTAAGATCTTTATCAACGGTCTTGCTGGTGAACGCTTCGGTATCCGTAACTCGGGTATGCTCCTCGTTAGCGAAGGCGTGGGTGACCATGGTTGCGAATACATGACCGGCGGTAGGGTAGTCGTGCTTGGCCGCGTGGGCGTGAACTTCGCTGCTGGTATGACGGGTGGCTTTGCCTACGTGTATGACGAGACGGGTCACTTTGACTTGAGCTGCAACGTGGATTCTGCCGACCTTGAAAGTGTGCTTCCGGGTACCGAGAGCGAAAGCGAATTGCTCGATATCATCAACCAGCACGTCCAGGCAACGGGTAGCGAGAAGGGCAAGCGCATTCTCGAGAACTGGAATAGCGAACGTCCGAAGTTCGTGAAGGTATTCCCGGTGGATTATAGAAACGCTCTCTTGAAGAAGGGACAAAAGGCTTAGGAATTTGAGGTTCATATGCAAGAAGTTACAAGAATCGCTGACATCTACCGTCCGGTCGAAGAGCGTGTCAAGGATAACAACGAAGTCGAACGTAAGCTCACCTCGATAGAAGTGGTGGGCCAGGCGGGCCGCTGCCATACATGCGGTATTCCGTTCTGCCATGGTGCAGGTTGCCCGCTTGGAAACCTCGTTCCCGAATTTAATGCTGCGGTTGCCGTAGGAAATGCGGAACGCGCTTACGAAGTCATCAGCAAGACGGCGTTCTTCCCGGAGTTTACGGGCCGCGTTTGCCCCGCACTCTGCGAATCCGCCTGTACCGGCAACGTGCATAACGACCCGGTGATGGTTCGCCAGATCGAGAAGTTCATTATCGAGACCGCCTTCGAGGAAGGTCGCGTGGTGCTCCCGACGGCTGAACCGAACGGGAAGACTGCCGCGGTCATCGGCTCGGGTCCTGCAGGCCTGTTTGCTGCCGAGGCGCTCCGCCGTAAGGGCTATGCCGTTACCGTTTACGAAAAACGCGAAAAGGCGGGTGGCCTGCTGCGTTACGGCATCCCGAACTGG
Organism: Fibrobacterales bacterium Fibro_02; assembly: GCA_001603905.1. Classification (GTDB taxonomy): domain Bacteria; phylum Fibrobacterota; class Fibrobacteria; order Fibrobacterales; family Fibrobacteraceae; genus Fibrobacter. Next base: position 1,197 of record LVAE01000011.1, on the reverse strand, counting down.
AAGCTTGACAAGTCCATTATCGACCGTCGTATCGCCTTGCTCGAGGCGGCTGGCATTAAGTTTGTCTACAATACCGAAATCGGTAAGGACATCGCGGCGGAATACATCCACAAGAATTATGACGAGGTGTTCCTCGCCATCGGTACACCGAACGCCCGTGACTTGAAAATCCCGGGCCGCGAAGCCGAAGGTATTTTCCTCGCTCTCGACTTTTTGCACGGTGCCGAAATGCCGGGTGAAAAGAATCCCGAAAAGTTCAGCGCCAAGGGTCGCAAGGTCTTGGTGATTGGCGGTGGCGATACGGGCAACGATTGCGTGGGCAAGGCCATCCGTGAAGGATGTGAAAGTGTACTCCAGGTGGAATTTATGCCCAAGCCGCCTGAGGAACGTTCTCCGTCTACGCCGTGGCCGGATTGGCCGTACATGCTGCGCACGAGCTATGCTCAGCACGAAGGTGGCGAACGCCGCTGGAATGTGTCGTCCAAGCAGTTCATCGTGAAGGATGGTCGCGTGGCCGGTGTTGAAGCTGTCCGCGTGGAATGGGAAATGTCCCCGCAGGGTCGCCCCCTCAAGCCTGCAGAAGTCCCGAATTCTACCGAGGTCATCGATACCGACCTGGTGGTGCTCGCGATGGGATTCACCGGCGTGCCTGCCGAAGGAATCGTGAACGACCTTGGCCTGCAGCTTACCCCGCGTACGGCGATTATCGCTGATCCTGCCCGGCACATTTACGCAGTGGGTGACTGCGCCAACGGCGCTTCCCTCGTGGTGCGTGCTATGGCCGACGCGAAGCGAGTCGTGAATTCGTTGTAGAAAAAAGTATCTTGACTCCACAAAAGACAGGTTGTTCTTGCGGCAACTTGTCTTTTTTTAGGGGCAAAAAACAGCTTATTTATCGTTTTGTGGTAAAAAAGTAATAAAAATGTCATATAATTCTACAAATTAAGGATAAAATACTAGAAAGTAAGTTTGCTTTTTTTCTATATTTGGGCGCATTATGGAAGAAGTCGTAATCACTGGTATGGGGTGTGTTTCCGCCCTCGGCAATACGCCGGAACTCCTTTGGAACAACCTGCTGGAAGGTAAATCCGGACTCGCAACGATCGATCGCTTCGACGTGACCAACTATCCGATTAAGATAGCTGCCGCCGTCAAGGAATTCGATGGTTCTGAATTTATTTCCCCGCGCGATTCGTC